>WIJN01000002.1:0-146951 GCA_009496085.1 Streptococcus mitis
ATACCTCACTCTATTATAACAAAGTACGAGAAAGTACGCAAATAAAAAGTGGTAGAATTTGACAAGAAAATGCTCTTATATCAACCTTTATGGGGATTTTTTTACTTCATAACTGTCAAAGTCCCGAGATTACGTTGATTAAAAAATAAACTTTTCTCTTGCAATTTCAGATAAATAGTGTATAATAGATGAGTATGTGTAAAGCATACTTGTGGGAGGTAAAAATCTCTAAATTACCGCCAAAACCACAAAGGAGGATTTAAAAATGGCTAAAAAAGTCGAAAAACTTGTAAAATTGCAAATCCCTGCTGGTAAAGCTACACCAGCTCCACCGGTTGGACCTGCTCTTGGTCAAGCTGGTATCAACATCATGGGATTCACAAAAGAGTTCAACGCTCGTACTGCTGACCAAGCTGGTATGATCATTCCAGTTGTTATCTCAGTATACGAAGACAAATCATTTACTTTCGTTACAAAAACACCACCAGCTGCTGTTCTTTTGAAAAAAGCTGCAGGTGTTGAAAAAGGATCAGGTACACCTAACAAAACTAAAGTTGCTACAGTTACTCGTGCTCAAGTACAAGAAATTGCAGAAACTAAAATGCCAGATTTGAACGCAGCAAACGTAGAGTCTGCAATGCGTATGATCGAAGGTACTGCTCGTTCTATGGGATTCACTGTTGTTGACTAATCAATAACATCCCTATATAACCCGCAAGACTTCATCATTTCGAGAAGTGACGTGGGAGATGAAAATCGATTGAACCACTTACAAGGAGAATAGAAAATGGCTAAAAAAAGCAAACAACTTCGTGCTGCTCTTGAGAAGATCGACAGCACAAAAGCATACAGCGTAGAAGAAGCTGTAGCTCTTGCAAAAGAAACTAACTTTGCAAAATTTGATGCAACTGTAGAAGTTGCTTACAACTTGAACATTGACGTTAAAAAAGCTGACCAACAAATCCGTGGAGCAATGGTATTGCCAAACGGTACTGGTAAAACAGCTCGCGTTCTTGTATTTGCACGTGGTGCAAAAGCTGAAGAAGCAAAAGCTGCTGGTGCAGACTTTGTTGGTGAAGATGACCTTGTTGCTAAAATCAACGACGGTTGGTTGGACTTCGACGTAGTTATCGCTACACCTGATATGATGGCTCTTGTTGGACGTCTTGGACGTGTCCTTGGACCTCGTAACTTGATGCCAAACCCTAAAACTGGTACTGTAACAATGGATGTTGCTAAAGCAGTTGAAGAGTCTAAAGGTGGTAAAATCACTTACCGTGCAGACCGTGCAGGTATCGTACAAGCGATCATCGGTAAAGTTTCATTTGAAGCTGACAAGTTGGTTGAAAACTTCAAAGCATTTAACGAAACAATCCAAAAAGCTAAACCAGCTACTGCTAAAGGAACTTACGTAACAAGCTTGACAATCACAACTACTCAAGGTGTTGGTATCAAGGTTGACGTTAACTCACTTTAATCAGTAGTTTATATCAGAGGACGAGTACGAAAGTGCTCGTTTTTGTATGTAAGTTATAGTCTCTATAAAATGGTTGTCTTATTTGGCTTATAGGGTGAGTAGCAAATGAAATACTGTTTTCTCTTCCTTCTTTACTAGAAAATATGGTATAATAGGGAGTAAAAAACTTTGAAAGAAAGAAAAAGATGAATTTAAAAGATTACATTGCAACAATTGAAAATTATCCGAAGGAAGGTATTACTTTTCGTGATATCAGTCCTTTGATGGCTGATGGAAATGCTTATAGCTATGCTGTTCGTGAAATCGTTCAATATGCTACTGACAAGAAAATCGACATGATTGTAGGTCCTGAGGCTCGTGGTTTTATCGTGGGCTGTCCAGTTGCCTTTGAGTTGGGAATTGGTTTTGCGCCTGTTCGTAAGCCAGGTAAATTACCACGCGAAGTTATTTCTGCTGACTATGAAAAAGAGTATGGTGTTGATACCTTGACTATGCACGCGGATGCCATCAAGCCAGGTCAACGTGTTCTGATCGTAGACGACCTCTTAGCAACAGGTGGAACTGTTAAGGCGACCATCGAGATGATTGAAAAACTTGGTGGTGTTGTAGCAGGTTGTGCCTTCCTTGTTGAATTGGATGAATTGAACGGTCGTGAAAAAATCGGTGACTACGACTACAAGGTTCTTATGCATTATTAATGAAAAACAGTCCCTAGGGCTGTTTTCTCTACATTAGGATATAAAAATAGACTATAGCTAGTTAGAGAAAAACTATAATTGAAAACTATATCTTCTTGCAGTATAATAAAAGGACTAAGTGTTTGAGATTTGGCTTCAAACATATGCAATTATTCCTGAAAGAATACAGTTAGGAGAAGGTTATGCCGATTCGAATTGATAAAAAATTGCCAGCTGTTGAGATTTTACGGACAGAGAATATCTTTGTCATGGATGATCAACGTGCGGCCCACCAAGATATCCGTCCCTTGAAGATTTTAATTTTAAATCTCATGCCACAGAAAATGGTCACAGAAACCCAGTTGTTGCGCCATTTGGCTAATACGCCCCTGCAATTGGATATTGATTTTCTCTATATGGAGACCCATCGTTCTAAAACAACTCGTTCAGAGCATATGGAGACCTTTTATAAAACCTTTCCTGAGGTCAAGGATGAGTATTTTGATGGGATGATTATCACGGGTGCTCCAGTTGAGCATTTACCATTTGAGGAAGTGGACTATTGGGAGGAATTCAGTCAGGTGCTTGAGTGGTCCAAGACCCATGTTTATTCGACGCTTCATATCTGTTGGGGAGCTCAGGCGGGACTTTATCTGCGCTATGGAGTGGAAAAATACCAGATGGACAGTAAGTTATCGGGTATCTATCCTCAGGACACCTTAAAGGAAGGTCATCTTCTATTTAGAGGTTTTGACGATAGCTATGTATCTCCTCATTCACGGCATACGGAGATTTCTAAGGAAGAGGTCTTAAACAAAACCAATCTCGAGGTTTTATCAGAAGGTCCTCAGGTTGGGGTTTCGATTTTGGCCAGTCGGGATTTACGAGAAATTTATAGTTTTGGGCATTTGGAATATGACCGTGATACCTTGGCAAAAGAGTATTTTAGGGATCGTGATGCAGGTTTAGATCCTCATATTCCAGAAAATTACTTTAAGAATGATGATGTTAATCAGACACCTTGTCTTTGTTGGTCTTCGTCAGCAGCCCTCTTTTTCAGTAACTGGGTAAACTATGCCGTCTATCAGGAGACCCCTTTTGACTGGAGAAAGATAGAAGATGATGCATCCGCATTTGGATATTTATAAGAGGATTTATGACATATTTAGACGCTTTTAAATCAGGGAACTTGGTTTTACCGAGTGCCCTGCTCTTGCATTTTAAGGAACTCTTTCCTTCTAGCGACGATTTTCTGGTCTGGCAATTTTTCTATTTGCAAAATACGACAGGTTTGGAAGAAATGTCGCCAAGCCAGATTGCTGACAGGATTGGCAAGGAAATTTCGGATGTCAATCAGGCTATTTCCAATCTGACAGAGAGGGGACTGCTTCAGTATCGAACCATCGAATTGAATGGTGAAATCGAATTGCTTTTTGATGCTAGCTTGGCTTTGGAACGTTTGGATGACTTGCTTGGAGTTGCTCATTCAAGTTCAGACAAGTTGACTCCTCAAAATCAGCTCAAGGATCTGGTAGAAACCTTCCAGCAGGAGTTGGGACGCTTGTTGACTCCTTTTGAGATTGAGGATTTGACTAAGACACTAAAGGAAGATGGGACCAGTGCTGACTTGATTAAGGAGGCTCTTCGTGAAGCTGTTTTGAATGGAAAACCAAACTGGAAGTACATCCAGGCTATTTTGAGAAACTGGCGCCATGAAGGTATCAAAAGTGTGGCTCAAATCGAGGCTAAGCGGGCAGAAAGAGAAGCAAGCAATCCTCAGTTGACACAGGTATCAGCAGATTTTAGAAATGCCATGGATCTCTGGAAGGATTAATCCATGCAAGCAGGCTTGAAATCCGAGTAAGATTTGCAAGCTGTGTTTAATTGTGATAAAATAAATAGAAAATAAATTGAAAAAAGAGGTATGTGAAATGTCACGTAAACCATTTATCGCTGGTAACTGGAAAATGAACAAAAATCCAGAAGAAGCTAAAGCATTTGTTGAAGCAGTAGCATCAAAACTTCCTTCATCAGATCTTGTTGAAGCAGGTATCGCAGCTCCAGCTCTTGATTTGACAACTGTTCTTGCTGCTGCCAAAGATTCAAACCTTAAAGTTGCTGCTCAAAACTGCTACTTTGAAAATGCAGGTGCTTTCACTGGTGAAACAAGCCCACAAGTTTTGAAAGAAATCGGTACTGACTACGTTGTTATCGGTCACTCAGAACGCCGTGACTACTTCCATGAAACTGACGAAGATATCAACAAAAAAGCAAAAGCAATCTTTGCGAACGGTATGCTTCCAATCATCTGTTGTGGTGAATCACTTGAAACTTATGAAGCTGGTAAAGCTGCTGAATTCGTAGGTGCTCAAGTATCTGCTGCATTGGCTGGTTTGACAGCTGAACAAGTTGCTGCATCAGTTATCGCTTATGAGCCAATCTGGGCTATCGGTACTGGTAAATCAGCTTCACAAGACGACGCACAAAAAATGTGTAAAGTTGTTCGTGACGTTGTAGCTGCTGACTTCGGTCAAGAAGTTGCGGACAAAGTTCGTGTTCAATACGGTGGTTCTGTTAAACCTGAAAACGTTGCTTCATACATGGCTTGCCCAGACGTTGACGGTGCCCTTGTAGGTGGTGCGTCACTTGAAGCAGAAAGCTTCTTGGCTTTGCTTGACTTTGTAAAATAATCAGTAAGTAGCAAAAGCTAGGTGGAACAGCATTCAGATGTCTGTTCCATTTTTTATAGGAGAGAAAAGATTGAAAACAAAGATTGGAAAAATTGGATTAGCAAGTCTCTGTTTACTCGGGTTGGCAACTAACCATGTCGCTGCGAATGAAACCGAAGTTTCAAAAACTTCGCAGGATACAACGACAGTTTCAAGTAGTTCAGAGCAACATCAGTCTTCTAATAAAACTCAAGCGAGCGAAGGAGTAAAAACCAATTCGTCTGCCCACTGGGATGGGGATTATTATGTAAAGGCTGATGGTTCTAAAGCCAAGAGTGAGTGGATTTTTGATAACTACTATAAGGCTTGGTTTTATATTAAGTCAGACGGTCGTTATGCTCAAAATGAATGGCAGGGCAATTACTACTTGAAATCAGGCGGTTATATGGCCAAAAATGAATGGGTTTATGATGACACCTATAAGAATTGGTTTTACCTGAAGTCCGATGGTTCTTATGCTAACCAAGAATGGCACGTTGTTGGAGGTAAATGGCACTATTTTAAAAAGTGGGGCTATTTAGCTAAAAACCAGTGGCAGGGAACTTATTTCTTAAATGATCAAGGTGCCATGATGCAAAATGAATGGCTCTATGATCCAGTCTATTCGTCTTACTTCTATCTTAAGTCAGATGGTTCTTATGCAAATCAAGAGTGGCAAAAGGTAGATGGCAAGTGGTACTATTTCAAGAAGTGGGGATACATGGCTCAAGATGAGTGGCTGGGTAACTACTATTTGACAGAAAGTGGTGCTATGGCAACAGGTGAGTTAATCATGGATGATACTCGCTATACTTTTTCTGATTCAGGGGAACTGAAAGAAAAGAAAGCCTTGAATGTTGGTTGGGTTTATCGAAATGGCCACCGTTACTTCTTTAACCATCGTGAAGAACAAGTTGGGACTGATCAAGTTAAAAAGGTCATCGATGTTAGTGAGCACAATGGTCGTATTAGTGACTGGAAAAAAGTCATCGACGATAATGGCGTTGATGGAGTTATTGTTCGCTTGGGATATAGTGGTGTAGAAGATAAGGAATTGGCTTATAATATCAAGGAGTTAAACCGTCTTGGAATTCCTTATGGGGTTTACCTCTATACTTATGCTGAAAATGAGACTGATGCTGAGAATGATGCCAATCAGACTATTGAACTCTTAAAAAAATATAATATGAACTTGTCTTATCCTATCTACTACGATGTTGAGAACTGGGAATATGTCAATAAAACCAAGAGAGCTTCAAGTGATACTGGAATCTGGGTCAAGATTATCAATAAGTATATGGCAACAATGAAGCAGGCTGGTTATCAAAATGTGAAAGTTTATAGCTATCGTCAACTCTTGCAAACTCGTTTGAATCATCCAGATATTTTACAACATGTCAACTGGGTTGCAGCCTATACGGATGCGCTTGATTGGAATAATCCTCATTATTCAGGTTCAAAAGGTTGGCAATATACTTCATCTGAATATTTAAAAGGAATCCGTGGTCGTGTCGACGTCAGTGTTTGGTATTAAGATGTAGATTTAAGAAAGCTAGGTTTCAAGTTAACTAGCTAAAAGAAATTTTACCACCTATTTGTAGTCAAAGTATTTTATGCTACCTATTGATACAATTTTTTATGATGGAGATTTCGATATAAAGATCTTTGTCAACTGTAAAAGTATTGGAAGCTGGGAAAAACTGACCTCTAAACATAAAGCAAGCGAGTATTTCCACATTTGGAGATGCTCGTTTTCTATAGTAGATTGAAATAGAATGTGAGCAAGTTGATTGAGAAATTCAAACTGATTTTTCATAATATAGCAAACTGAACTAAAAATAGTACATAATGTGGCATCAGTTTCTTATAGCATATTCAATAGATTTTCGTAAAAAAGTTCACGCCTATTATGAGCGAACAGGTAGTATAACAGAAGCATCACACCTTTTCCAAATCTCACGTAATACCATTTATGACTGGTTAAATCTAAAAGAGAAAACAGGAGAGCTAAACCATCAAGTAAAAGGAACAAAACCATGAAAAGTTGATAGAGATAGACTCAAAAACTATCTTACTGACAATCCAGATGCTTATTTGACTGAAATAGCTTCTGAATTTGACTGTCATCCAACTACTATCCACTATGCTCTCAAAGCTATGGGCTATACTCGAAAAAAAGAACCACACCTACTATGAACAAACTCCAGAAAAAGTAGCTTTATTTCTTAAAAAATTTAATAGTTTAAAGCACTTAGCACCTGTTTATATTGATGAAACAGGATTCGATACTTAATTTTATCGAAAATATGGTCGCTCATTAAAAGGTCAAATAATAAGAGGTAAAGTATCTGGAAGAAGATATCAGAGGATTTCTTTGGTTGCAGGGCTAACAAATGGTGAGTTAATCGCTCCAATGACTTACGAAGAGACGATGACGAGCAACTTTTTTGAAGCTTGGTTTCAGAAGTTTCTCTTACCAACATTAAATACACCATCAGTTAGTATTATGGATAATGCAAGATTCCATAGAATGGGGAAGCTAGAGATTTTATGCGAAGAGTTTGGGCATAAACTTTTACCTCTTCCTCCCTATTCACCTGAGTACAATCCTATTGAGAAACATGGGCTCATATCAAAAAGAACCTCAAACAAAGTATTACCAAGTTGCAATACTTTGTTTGAGGCTCTTTCGTCTTGTTCTTGTTTCAATTGACTATAACAATAAGGGCGTACTATTCTAGATTCAACATACTATATAATTGCGAAAAATGCTTTAGAAGCAGCATTGCAGCGTTCTGAATTCACTCTACTATAGTTTTAAAAAAGCATTCTAAACATTCAAAAATATTTGGGATTTCACTTAAGGAAGGCGTTCAATTCCTCTAAAGGAATCTTCCGCTTTTTGACGACTCGTTTTTTCCGCTCTAAGTGTTCTTGTTCATGTAATTTCTTTTCCCACATGAAGAGAGTTCTGACGCCAACATCAAAAACTTTAGCTGCTTCGACACGGCTGTATCCCTCTTTGATGTAATCTAATGCTCCTTGTTTAAAACCAAGAAAATATAATATATTTTTTATTTTTCTGTTTATTCAGTGTAAATTGTACAATGTGGAGAAGTTCATTATTTTGTATATTTTCACAATTATATTAAGAAAATTTAAAAAGCTTGTAACTTGGTATTATGTTGTTTAAAAGTATTTTCAAACTGAAAAAATTGACCAAAAATTTGAATAATTAACTATAATTGGGTAAAATAGATAGTATGGCATATTATATTTAAGAGGAAAAAATTAAAATGAAACAATGGTTTTATGGAGAAAAACGTCAGCGTTTTTCTTTTAGAAAATTGTCAGTTGGATTAGTCTCGGCTACTATAGGAAGTTTCTTTTTTAGTAGTTTTATAGCTGGAGATTTATCCCCTGTTAAAGCTACAGAGATTTCACATGGACAGTCAGCTCAAGTGAGCTACTATTATGTAATGGAATCTGAATTAACTGAAGCAGAGAAGTCTATCTTGATCAGAGAGATTCCAAAGCATGTTGAAGAGATATCAGAAAGCTATTATTTAGTTTATCGTCCCAAAGATCAAAAACTAGGATATGGAGCATTACCTCAGACCGGCTACTCTGGTGTCTGGGAGTCAATTTTTGCAGTTGCGGGTTTTACATTCTTGGTGTTAATATTTGCTAGGGCTAAGAGTGGCAAGAGATATTTATCGTCTATCTTATTGGTGACAGGAATGGGGTCTGTGTTACTATCTCCGACTGCCTTGGCTGTGACCAACCTTGAGCTTGCTGCGTATAATCAAAGTATAAATTTAGGTGTTGGAGAATCTCTTCCAAAACCTTTGCAGATTGATGGCTTTGAATATATTGGTTATCTAAAGAATGAGGATAACAAGAGAAATATCCTTTATTCTTCTCATAAGGATAAATCATTAGTAGACTATGGCACCAATCCAGCTACAGCTCCAGTTCATGAAGTTCCAGAGTTAGATGAGTATGGCACGAGTCCGGCTAAAGCCTCAGTTCACGAAGTTCCAGAGTTAGTAGACTATGGCACGAGTCCGTCTACAGCTCCAGTTCACGACGTTCCAGAGTTAGTAGAGTATGGTACAAGTCCAGACACAGCTCCAGTTCACGACGTTCCAGAGTTAGATGAGTATGGCACAAGTCCAGATACAGCTCCAGTTCACGAAGTTCCAGAGTTAGATGAGTATGGCACAAGTCCAGACACATCTCCAGTTCACGAAGTTCCAGAGTTAGATGAGTATGGCACAAGTCCGTCTACAGCTCCAGTTCATGAAATTCCAGAGTTAGATGAGTATGGCACAAGTCCGTCTACAGCTCCAGTTCACGAAGTTCCAGAGTTAGATGAGTATGGCACAAGTCCAGACACATCTCCAGTTCACGAAGTTCCAGAGTTAGTAGACTATGGTACAAGTCCAGCTACAGCTCCAGTTCACGAAGTTCCAGAGTTAGTAGACTATGGTACCAATCCTTCAACGTCTCCAGTTCACGAAGCTCCAGAATTAGATGAGTATGGCACGAGTCCGTCTACAGCTCCAGTTCACGAAGCTCCAGAGTTAGATGAGTATGGCACAAGTCCAGCTACAGCTCCAGTTCACGAAGTTCCAGAGTTAGTAGACTATGGTACAAGTCCAGCTACAGCTCCAGTTCACGAAGTTCCAGAGTTAGATGAGTATGGCACAAGTCCAGCTACAGCTCCAGTTCACGAAGTTCCAGAGTTAGTAGACTATGGTACCAATCCTTCCATGTCTCCAGTTCACGAAGCTCCAGAGTTAGATGAGTATGGCACAAGTCCAGCTACAGCTCCAGTTCACGAAGTTCCAGAGTTAGATGAGTATGGCACGAGTCCGTCTACAGCTCCAGTTCACGAAGTTCCAGAGTTAGATGAGTATGGCACGAGTCCGTCTACAGCCCCAGTTCACGAAGTTCCAGAGTTAGATGAGTATGGCACGAGTCCGTCTACAGCTCCAGTTCACGAAGTTCCAGAGTTAGATGAGTATGGCACGAGTCCGTCTACAGCTCCAGTTCACGAAGTTCCAGAGCTAGTAGACTATGGCATGAGTCCGTCTACAGCCCCAGTTCACGAAGTTCCAGAGTTAGATGAGTATGGCACGAGTCCGTCTACAGCTCCAGTTTACGAACTTCCAGAGTTAGATGAGTATGGCACAAGTCCAGACACAGCTCCAGTTCACGAAGTTCCAGAGTTGAAATTCAGTATAAATGACATTATCAGAATGGAAAAGATAGATTTTTCTATCGTCGAGCTGTATACAGATGAGATTACAGAAGGCACTCGTAACATCGCAACCCCGGGAGTTCAAGGTGAACGTAGGATTAAGACCCGTATCTACAGCTCTAATGGCCAGGAAATTGACCGTCAGGAGTTGTCAAACGAGGAGACCTTATCCCCAGTTACCCAGGTTGTTAAAGTTGGAACAGCTAAGCCGACTATGGTTCCAGATGATGCACCGATATCGGACACTCTTCCAGAGTACCCGTTAACCTTCACCGACGAAATTCGGGTAGAGAAAATCAACTTCACAGTTCGTGAAGAAGAAACGGACGAACTTGTTCAAGGCGCTCGTAATATTGTAACCCCGGGAGTTCAAGGTGAGCGTAGGATTAAGACTCGTATCTACAGCTCTAATGGCCAGGAAATTGACCGTCAGGAGTTGTCAAACGAGGAGACCTTATCCCCAGTTACCCAGGTTGTTAAAGTTGGCACAGCTAAGCCGACGATGGTTCCGAATGATGCACCGAAAGCAGAATCTCTTCCAGAGTACCCGTTAACCTTCACTGACGAAATTCGAGTAGATAAAATCAACTTCGCAGTTCGTGAAGAAGAAACGGACGAACTTGTTCAAGGCAGTCGTAACATCGCAACCCCGGGAGTTCAAGGTGAACGTACGATTAAGACACGTATCTACAGCTCTAATGGCCAGGAAATTGACCGACAAGAATTGTCAAATGAGGAGACTCTATCCCCAGTTACCCAGGTTGTTAAAGTTGGTACAGCTAAGCCGACCATGGTTCCGAATGAATCACCGAAAGTAGAATCTCTTCCAGAGTACCCGTTAACCTTCACCGACGAAATTCGAGTAGATAAAATCAACTTCGCAGTTCGTGAAGAAGAAACGGACGAACTTGTCCAAGGCAGCCGACACATTGTAACCCCGGGAGTTCAAGGAGAGCGTACGATCAAGACTCGTATCTACAGCTCTAATGGTCAGGAAATTGACCGACAAGAGTTGTCAAATGAGGAGACCTTATCTCCAGTTACCCAGGTTGTTAAAGTTGGTACAGCTAAGCCGACTATGGTTCCGAATGATGCACCGACAGCAGATTCTTTAGAAGAGTTCGACTTAATTACACTGCATAATTTATTGACAGAAGCAACTCAGATTAAAGCAGAGGCACGTTATTTCAATGATGATCAAAGTCATCAATCTAACTATGATTCTGCATTGATGGCAGCTCAGGCGATTCTTACTCAATCCCAAGCCAGTCAAGCAGAAATCAATCAACTGGTGGAACAAATCAAACAGGCTAAGGCGCAATTAAGTGGTCTTGAGGTTGTCAAAACGGCTCTTCAGACTGAGTACGATTTAAATGTCACTGTTAAAACTTCTGCTAAATATAAGAATGCTGATTCGGATAAGAAGACAGTTTATACAGACCAATTGGCCAAGTCAGAAATAGTTCTGAATAGTCAAACGGCTACACAAGTACAAGTCAATCAAGCTCTTGCTAGTCTGCAAGCTGCCAAAGAAGCACTCAATGGAGTGTCAAAAGTCAAGCCAATAGTTTCGATTCTAAGCCTGACTGAAAATGCAGCTGATAAGTCTGTTGCGATCCAATATAGCTTGGAAGACCAAACAAAATCCTTCCGTTCAGCTAATGCAGAATTATATCAGGGGGATAAGCTTGTTCGTACTTTTCCAATCACTAATTTTGATGACAGTCTAAAGATTGGAGAGTTGGATTACTACACAGCTTATACTTTGAAAACCAAGCTGACATATGAACTGGACAATGGTAGTGTCACTGAATTTGAAACAGACAGTCGTGAATTTGAACTCGAATATAAGAAGATCTCCTTCCGAGATGTTGATTCAGTTGAGTTTTACAGTAAAGATAATGACCAATACAAGCGACTGGTATCAATGAGTTCCATGCCTAAAGATCTGTCAAACTACTTTGTAAAAGTCAAATCAAGTGAAGCTAAGGAAATGCTTCTCCCAGTTCACAGTATTTCTGAAATCCAAAAAGACGGAAAAGATGTTTATAGGGTAACAGTCTCGTTGCCTGAGCTTGTTCAAGAAGGTGAGACAGGCTACAAGTCTGGCTACGACTTCTATATCAGTAAGACAGTTCCTAGTCAGCAAAATGTTTACACTAGCTTTGCTGGATTGATAGATGCCATGAAGAAAAATATGGCTAGTAATTATGTTTTGGGAGCTGATTTGGATGCTAGTGAGGTTAGTCTGGCACCTGCGGATTATGTCTATCTCAGAGGGAACTTCACAGGCAGTCTGACTGGCAATCATAATGGTAAGCAGTATGCCATCTATAATCTAGCTAAGCCTTTGTTCGAAAACCTCAAGAGTGGTTCTTCTGTTTCTGGTATGGATTTGAAGGATGTCAATATTGTGGGTAGCTATGACTCTGCTGCCTTAGCTCGGAGTGCAGAAAATGCTCGAATTACAGACGTTTCTGTCCAAGGTAAAGTATCGGTGATAGGCAATGCTTCTAATGTGGCGGGGCTGGTTGTTAGTGCAACAAACACACAAATTTCCAACA
Source organism: Streptococcus mitis (assembly GCA_009496085.1). Classification (GTDB taxonomy): domain Bacteria; phylum Bacillota; class Bacilli; order Lactobacillales; family Streptococcaceae; genus Streptococcus; species Streptococcus mitis_BY. Next base: position 12,693 of record WIJN01000002.1, read on the forward strand.
GTTCCTTCACTGGTGTCATCCAGGCAAACGAGAAACAGGGCAAAGAATATAATGTTGGTGGTTTGGTTGCTAATCTTAAGGGAGGAGATTCCTTGCTCAGTCAAAGCAGAGCAGATGTGACCATCCTAGCAGGTGCTAGAGCCAACAACCAACGATTCGGCGGTTTGGTTGGTCGTTTGGAGAACAATGCCCGTATTAGCCGTTCTTATGCAACTGGAAAGATTCAAAATACTACTAAGAATGGTCAGATTGGCGGTATCGTAGGATCCAATTACTTCAATGGCTTGGTTGACAATGTTATCAGTAATATTAGTGGTACGAATGTTTATAGTATTTCTGGAGATCAAGCCTACAATAATGATCGTATTACAGAAGCTTATGCTGTTGAAGGAAATCAAACACTGGAAAATGACAAGTTTGTCACTTCAACACTGACTCTGAACGAGGCAGAAGAGAAGCTAGCTAGTTTAGATATTACGACAAATCTAGAGGACACGAATCTTAACCTTTATTCTGTTAACTATGCTCAAGAGAAGAATGCTCGAGAAAATCGTTTGATAGCTTATTCCAATATGGAAAAACTCCTTCCGTTCTATAACAAGGAGACAATCATTAGCTATGGAAATAAACTCCCAGATCATCATAAGCTCAATACAGAATATTTGTTGGATGTTGTTCCAATGAAAGGTGACCAGATTATCACTGATATTAATAGTAATAAGGCATCTATTGACCGTTTGATGTTACACTTCGAGGATAATACGGTTGATTACCTGAATTTGACTTATAAAGGAGAGTTTAAGAATCAAGCAATTGCAGAATACAGTGTAAACGGCTTAGATCTCCTTTATACACCTGAAGCTTTCTTATCAGACTATAGCAGAGTTCTGAATCAAGTACTGCCAGAGTTGAATAAGGTAGTTCTTGACTCACCAGCCATGCGAACTGTTTTAGGTGTAAATGCTGACACTTCCTTGGATGATCTTTATCTTGATGGGGCTTTTGAACAAGTCAAGACCAAGCTCTCAGAAGAGTTACGCAAAGTGCTGGCTATGGATACGTCAATCAATACTGAAGGCAATGTTGTTGCTGACTATGTAGCTCAGAAGATTAAAGATAATAAGGAAGCCTTCTTACTTGGTCTTACCTATCTTAACCGTTGGTATAATATTAATTATGATAATATTAATGTCAAAGATTTATCTGCTTATAAGTTTGATTTCTTTGGCAACCATAGTGCTTCAACGATAGACACCATTATTTCACTAGGTCAGTCAGGAATGAATAATCTTAAAGCTAAGAACAATCATTTAGCTTATGATGCTTCGCTATCTGAAGCGACTGGTAAGCGTGGACTTTTCAATTATTTGGAAAATTACCGTCAAATCTTCTTGCCATACAAGACAAATAATGAATGGCTCAAGACCAATACAAAAGCTTATATCGTAGAGTCTAAGTCAGATATAGCAGAGGCTAGAAAACTTCAGGATACAGCTGAAGGCAAGAGTAAGTATTCTGTCGGCGTTTATGATAAGATCACTGCTGATAATTGGGAATATAAGGGCATGCTTCTACCACTCTTGACTATGAGCGAGAAGGGTGTCTATGTTATCTCCAATATGTCCACCATCTCCATGGGTGCTTATGATCGTTACCGAGATGTTGTCGATGGTAAGGTAAGGACAGATGCAGAATTGGTAGAATATGTAGAAGATAGAGTTAGAAAATCAGCTGAATATCAGCGCGATCATTATGATTTCTGGTACAAGATTCTAAGTCCAGAAAGCAGGGACAAGCTTTTCCGTTCCGTACTAGTTTACGATGGATTCCTAATGAAAGATAGTACTGGTCAAAGATATTGGGCTCCAGCTAATGACAAAAAATCTCTGGCTATGCAGGAGTTCTTCGGACCAGCCGGCAAGTGGTATCCAAGCAAGGGCTATAATGCCTATGCTACGGGAAGCGTAACCCACTTTGATGCTGCTAAATTGCTAGAAGACTATGGTAACTCAGTCTACACGCATGAGATGACCCATAATTCTGACGGTGCAATTTACTTTGAAGGTTATGGCCGCCGTGAGGGACTAGGTGCAGAACTCTATGCTCGCGGACTCTTGCAGTCATCGCCGAGCGCAGATGAACCAACCATTACACTCAATACTCTCTTCAAGGTAGACAAGGATTCTAAGACACGTATGCATACGTATAATTTCAAAGAGCGTGTTCAAAACGCAGCAGACTTGCAACACTATGTTCATGGTATGTTTGATATGATCTATACACTCGATTACTTAGAAGGTACTTCTATGCTTAAGCAGAGTGATGATGCTAAGCTTCAGTGGTTCAGAAAGATGGAAAATTACTACATTACAGATAAGTATGGTAAGGAAACCCATGCTGGTAACCAGACACGAACCTTCACTGCAGAGGAAATTAAGCAGCTAACTAGTTTCTACTCTTTGATTGAGAATGATGTGATTACGCGTCGAGAGAATAGGGATAGTGGTAAATATGGACGGAATGGCTACCTCAGTCTTAGCCTCTTCTCACCAATCTACTCAGCCTTGAGCAATCCTAAAGGGGCGCCAGGGGATGTTATGTTCCGACGTACGGCTTATGAGTTACTGGCAGCCAAGGGATATCATGAAGGATTTGTTCCTTATGTTTCTGGTAAGTACTCTAAGGAAGCCTTTGATGAAGGTAAGAAAACGTGGGACGGATGGTCTGGAAGGGATGTAGGTCTAGTGACAGACCAAAAAGTTTTGGAAAATGTATTTAAGGGCGAATATGACTCTTGGGTAGCTTTCAAGAAGGCCATGTATAAGGAACGAATTGATCAGCTGACAAAGCTTAAGCCGATCACTATTGAGTACGAACTTAGAAATCCAAATAGTACTAAGAAAGTAACTATTCGTTCTTACGCACAGATGCAGAAACTGATGGATGAAGCAGTAGCAGAGGATGTAGGTAACATTACGAATGCGACTAGCCGTGTCGAATCTAGTTGGGTCAACTTGCTCAAGAAGAAGATTTACAACGCTTATCTTCGTGAGACAGATGATTTCAGACAGTCTATATTTAAGAAATAAGGAATTTTATATTTCTTCAATTAAATTTTATGGTAGTTTTCTCAGTTTTTAAGTGATGAATATCTGATATCTATCGCGAAAATACTTGATAAGAGCGCCATGGAATGACTAATGAGAAAAAGCATTAGCTAGACAGTTTCTTAAAAATGAAATCTCTAGAAGAAAACAGTTTTCTATAAAGCGAATGATGAAATAATAAAAAATTAAGCAACGGCCTTGTTCCTCATTTCAAGAGGGGCAAGGTCGTTCTTGTGCTGTTTAACACTTTGTTAGTATTCGTTTCCTGAGCCAATAGTCTCCAAAAATCTCTTCAAACCACGTCAATGTCGCCTTGCCGTGCGTATGGTTACTGACTACGTCAGTTCTATCCACAACCTCAAAACAGTGTTTTGAGCTGACTTCGTCAGTTTTATCTGCAACCTCAAAGATGTACTTTGAGCAGCCTTCGGCTAGTTTCCTAGTTTACTCTTTGATTTTCATTGAGTATAAGATGCTGATCAAGATGATAATGTCGTAGTTGAAGACACTTCCCCTACTTTTAAGTTTCTATAAAATAAAAATATATTTTTTGTTGACAGTCTATTTAAGAAATATCGTAGTTCAATAATACACTGTACAATTTAATAATTCTTATTCAGTTTGCTAGAAGTTTGTATGCTCTTTTTCTTTTCTTTATTAAAGTAAATAGACATGAAATTGACTCTAATATTCTCTAAAAAATTCTTAAATTATCAGTCTATTGCAACTTTTCTCATGTGAGTCATTTGGCTTGCTATTGGTTATTCTTAGTAGTATACTAAGATAGTAATCATTAAGAAGTGGTTACAAAAAATAATGAATGAGGTAAAGAAAATGGTAGAATTGAAAAAAGAAGCAGTAAAAGATGTAGCATCATTAACAAAAACAGCGCCAGTAGCATTGGCAAAAACAAAGGAAGTATTGAACCAAGCTGTTGCTGATTTATACGTGGCCCACGTGGCTTTGCACCAAGTACACTGGTACATGCGTGGTCGTGGATTTCTTGTATGGCATCCAAAAATGGATGAGTACATGGATGCTCTTGATGGTCATTTAGATGAAATCAGCGAACGATTGATTACACTCGGAGGTAGCCCATTCTCTACATTGACAGAGTTCCTTCAAAACAGTGAAATCGAAGAAGAAGTTGGAGAGTTCCGCAATGTAGAAGAAAGTTTGGAACGTGTCCTTGAAATTTATCGTTACCTCATCACGCTTTTCCAAGAAGCTTTGGATGTGACAGATAAAGAAGGCGATGATGTAACCAATGATATCTTTGTTGGAGCTAAGGCTGACCTTGAAAAAACAGTCTGGATGCTTGCGGCAGAATTAGGACAAGCACCTGGTTTGTAAGAAACAATAGAAAATATATAAATCTGTAGGAAATTTCTTACAGATTTTTTCTATTCTGTAAGCTATTCCAAACCAGTCTTTTTTTGAGTTTTTTGATAAAATAGTACTATCAGTGAAAAGGATGGAAGCATGAATAAGAAAATCGTAGCTATTTGGGCCCAGGATGAAGAGGGTGTGATTGGTAAGGACAATCGTCTGCCCTGGTATTTGCCAGCAGAACTGCAACACTTCAAAGAAACAACTCTGAATCATGCTATCTTGATGGGGCGTGTGACCTTTGATGGAATGGGGCGTCGCTTGCTTCCAAAACGGGAGACACTGATTTTGACTCGTAATTTTGCAGAAAAGATAGACGGGGTTGCTACTTTTCAGGATGTCCGGTCTGTTCTCGACTGGTATCAGAGTCAAGACAAGAATCTCTATATTATCGGTGGGAAGCAAATTTTTCAGGCTTTTGAACCCTACCTTGACGAAGTGATTGTGACTCAAATTCATGCTCGGGTGGAGGGAGATACCTATTTCCCTGAAGAGTTTGATCTGTCTCTTTTTGAGACAGTTTCAAGCAAATTTTATAGCAAAGATGAGAAAAATCCTTATGATTTTACCATCCAATACCGCAAGAGAAAGGAAGTCTGATGGAACGTAGTATATTTGGTTTTTTCACAGCCATGCTGTGTTTGGTCTGTTTGCTTGCTGGAGCACAGGCTTTTCGTAAAAAGCGTTATGGACTTTCTGTCCTGCTCTGGTTAAATGCCTTTACCAATTTGGTCAATAGTGTTCATGCCTTTTACATGACCTTATTTTAGATAGAATGATAGTATAGAATAGAACGGAAGGAAATCATGCCTACAACTAGGAATAATGATATGATGGTTTATTGCTCATTTTGTGGCAAAAGCCAAGAAGAAGTACAAAAAATAATCGCAGGTAACAACGCCTTTATCTGTAATGAATGTGTGGAGTTGGCCCAGGAAATCATTCGGGAGGAGTTGGCTGAGGAAGTCTTGGCAGACTTGTCAGAAGTTCCAAAACCAATCGAACTCCTCCATATCTTGAACCATTATGTAATCGGTCAAGATCGTGCCAAGCGTGCCTTGGCAGTTGCAGTTTACAACCACTACAAACGTATCAATTTCCACGATACGCGTGAAGAGTCAGAAGATGTGGATTTGCAGAAGTCAAACATCTTGATGATTGGCCCAACTGGTTCAGGAAAAACTTTCCTTGCTCAGACCTTGGCTAAGAGCTTGAACGTGCCTTTTGCAATCGCAGATGCGACAGCTCTTACTGAGGCTGGTTATGTGGGTGAGGACGTGGAAAATATTCTCCTCAAACTCTTGCAGGCTGCTGACTTTAACATTGAACGTGCAGAGCGTGGCATTATCTATGTGGATGAAATTGACAAGATTGCCAAGAAGAGTGAGAACGTATCGATAACACGTGACGTTTCTGGTGAAGGGGTGCAACAAGCCCTTCTCAAGATTATCGAAGGAACTGTTGCTAGCGTGCCGCCTCAAGGTGGACGCAAACATCCGCAACAAGAGATGATTCAAGTGGATACTAAAAATATCCTCTTCATCGTGGGTGGTGCCTTTGATGGTATTGAAGAAATCGTCAAACAACGTCTGGGTGAAAAAGTCATCGGATTTGGTCAAAACAATAAAGCGATTGATGAAAATAGCTCTTACATGCAAGAAATCATCGCAGAAGATATTCAAAAATTCGGTATTATCCCTGAGTTGATTGGACGCTTGCCTGTCTTTGCAGCTCTTGAGCAATTGACGGTTGATGACTTAGTTCGCATCTTGAAAGAGCCAAGAAATGCCTTGGTCAAACAATACCAAACATTGCTTTCTTATGATGATGTCGAGTTGGAATTTGACGACGAAGCCCTTCAAGAGATTGCCAATAAGGCAATCGAAAGGAAGACTGGGGCGCGTGGTCTTCGCTCGATCATCGAAGAAACCATGCTGGACGTTATGTTTGAAGTACCGAGTCAGGAAAATGTGAAATTGGTTCGCATCACAAAAGAAGCTGTCGATGGAACGGATAAACCAATCCTAGAAACAGCCTAGAGGTGACTATGGAACTTAATACACACAATGCTGAAATCTTGCTCAGTGCAGCTAATAAATCCCACTATCCGCAGGATGAACTGCCAGAGATTGCCCTAGCAGGGCGTTCAAATGTTGGTAAATCTAGCTTTATTAATACCATGCTGAACCGCAAGAATCTAGCTCGTACATCAGGGAAACCTGGGAAAACCCAGCTCCTCAACTTCTTTAATATCGATGATAAGATGCGCTTTGTGGATGTGCCTGGCTATGGCTATGCCCGTGTTTCCAAAAAGGAACGTGAAAAGTGGGGGCGCATGATTGAGGAGTACTTAACGACTCGGGAAAATCTCCGTGCAGTAGTCAGTCTAGTTGACCTCCGTCACGACCCGTCAGCAGATGATGTCCAGATGTACGAATTTCTCAAGTATTACGAGATTCCGGTTATCATCGTTGCGACCAAGGCGGACAAGATTCCTCGTGGTAAATGGAACAAGCACGAATCAGCAATCAAAAAGAAATTAAACTTTGACCCAAGTGACGATTTTATCCTCTTTTCATCTGTCAGTAAGGCAGGGATGGACCAAGCTTGGGATGCAATCTTAGAAAAATTGTGAGGTAAAGAAAATGGCAAAAACAATTCATACAGATAAGGCCCCAAAGGCTATCGGACCCTATGTTCAAGGAAAAATCGTAGGCAACCTTTTGTTTGCTAGTGGTCAAGTTCCCCTATCTCCTGAAACTGGGGAAATCGTTGGAGAAACGATCCAAGAACAGACAGAACAAGTCTTGAAAAACATTGGAGCTATTTTGGCAGAAGCAGGAACAGATTTTGACCATGTGGTCAAAACAACTTGCTTCTTGAGCGATATGAACGACTTCGTTCCTTTTAACGAGGTTTACCAAACGGCCTTTAAGGAGGAATTTCCAGCTCGTTCAGCAGTAGAGGTAGCTCGTCTTCCTCGTGATGTAAAAGTCGAAATCGAAGTCATCGCAGAGATTGGATAAGCTAGTTGAAGTTTGGTGTTGCCAAACTTCTTTTGATATAAGGAGAAAAAGATGACAAAGAAACAACTTCACTTGGTGATTGTGACAGGAATGAGTGGGGCAGGCAAAACTGTTGCCATTCAGTCTTTTGAGGACCTGGGATATTTCACTATTGATAATATGCCGCCGGCTCTCTTGCCTAAGTTTTTGCAGTTGGTGGAAACAAAGGAAGACGACCATAAGTTGGCTTTGGTAGTAGATATGCGTAGCCGTTCTTTCTTCTCAGAGATTCAAGCTGTTTTGGATGAGTTGGAAAACAAGGAAGAACTGGACTTCAAAATCCTCTTTTTGGATGCTGCCGATAAGGAATTGGTCGCGCGTTACAAGGAAACCAGACGGAGTCACCCATTAGCAGCAGATGGACGGATTTTGGATGGAATCAAGCTGGAACGTGAACTCTTGGCGCCTTTGAAAAATATGAGTCAAAATGTGGTGGATACGACAGAACTCACTCCACGTGAGTTGCGTAAAACCATTGCAGAGCAGTTTTCGGATCAAGAACAAGCTCAGTCTTTCCGTATCGAAGTCATGTCTTTCGGCTTTAAATATGGAATCCCAATTGATGCGGACTTGGTCTTTGATGTCCGATTCTTGCCAAATCCCTATTACCTACCAGAACTACGTAATCAAACGGGTGTGGATGAACCAGTTTATGACTATGTCATGAATCATCCTGAGTCAGAAGATTTTTATCAACATTTGTTGGCCTTGATTGAGCCGATTTTGCCAAGTTACCAAAAGGAAGGGAAGTCTGTTTTGACCATTGCCATGGGTTGTACGGGTGGTCAACACCGTAGTGTGGCTTTTGCCAAACGCTTGGCGCAGGACTTATCCAAGAATTGGCCTGTTAATGAAGGGCATCGTGACAAAGACCGAAGAAAGGAAACGGTAAACCGTTCATGAGAAAACCAAAGATAACGGTGATTGGTGGAGGTACTGGGATCCCTGTCATTCTTAAAAGTTTGCGTGAAAAAGATGTGGAAATCGCAGCTATCGTAACGGTGGCAGATGATGGTGGTTCTTCAGGTGAACTTCGAAAAAATATGCAGCAGTTGACACCGCCAGGTGATCTCCGCAATGTCCTTGTAGCCATGTCAGATATGCCAAAATTTTATGAAAAGGTCTTTCAGTATCGCTTCTCTGAGGATGCAGGAGCCTTTGCTGGTCATCCATTGGGCAATCTCATTATTGCAGGTCTGTCAGAAATGCAGGGCTCAACCTATAATGCCATGCAATTACTGAGTAAATTCTTCCATACTACAGGGAAAATTTATCCTTCAAGTGACCATCCTTTGACCCTGCACGCAGTTTTCCAGGATGGGACAGAAGTAGCTGGAGAGAGTCATATTGCAGACCATCCAGGCATGATTGACCATGTCTATGTGACCAATACCCTAAACGATGATACGCCTCTGGCCAGCCGTAGAGTGGTGCAGACTATTCTTGAAAGTGACATGATTGTCCTCGGACCTGGTTCTCTATTTACCTCTATTTTACCTAACATCGTGATTAAGGAAATCGGGCAGGCGCTTTTGGAAACCAAGGCAGAAATCGCCTATGTCTGCAATATCATGACCCAACGTGGGGAGACGGAACACTTTACAGATAGTGACCACGTGGAGGTCTTGCATCGTCACCTTGGCCGACCTTTTATCGATACTGTCTTGGTGAATATCGAAAAAGTGCCTCAGGAATACATGAATTCCAATCGATTTGATGAATACTTGGTGCAGGTGGAACACGATTTTTCTGGTCTTAGTAAGAAAGTTCCGCGCGTGATTTCATCCAACTTCCTTCGTCTGGAAAATGGAGGCGCCTTCCACGATGGGGATTTGATTGTGGATGAGTTGATGCGGATTATACAGGTGAGAAAATGAGTTTCACAGTAGCAGTAAAAGAAGAAATCTTAGGTCAGCACCATCTAAGCCGGCATGAATTATCTGCCATTATCAAGATGTCTGGTAGTATCGGCCTCTCGACTTCGGGCTTGACCTTGTCCGTCGTGACAGAAAATGCCAAGCTGGCTCGTCACCTCTATGAGTCTTTTCTCCATTTCTATGAAATCAAATCGGAAATCCGACACCATCAGAGGAGCAATCTCCGCAAGAATCGGGTCTATACCGTTTTTACAGATGAAAAGGTGCAGGACTTGTTAAGTGATTTGCACTTGGCAGACTCTTTCTTTGGCCTGGAAACAGGTATTGATGAGGAGATTTTATCGGACGAGGAAGCAGGGCGTGCCTATCTCTGTGGTGCTTTCTTGGCAAATGGAAGCATTCGTGACCCTGAGTCAGGCAAGTACCAGTTGGAAATCAGTTCTGTTTATCTAGACCACGCGCAAGGGCTTGCCTCTCTTCTTCAGCAGTTTTTACTGGATGCTAAGGTGCTTGAGCGTAAGAAGGGGGCTGTGACCTATCTCCAGCGTGCCGAAGATATTATGGACTTTCTTATAGTAATCGGAGCCATGAAGGCGCGTGATGATTTTGAGAGAGTAAAGATTTTGCGGGAAACTCGTAATGACCTCAATCGGGCTAATAATGCTGAAACAGCTAATATCGCTCGGACAGTTTCTGCCAGCATGAAGACTATCAACAATATCAGCAAAATTAAAGATATCATGGGCTTAGAAAATCTTCCAGTGGATTTGCAAGAAGTGGCGCAGTTGCGTATTCAGCATCCAGACTACTCTATCCAGCAGTTAGCAGATAGCCTCAGCACCCCTCTGACCAAAAGTGGTGTCAACCACAGACTTAGAAAAATCAATAAGATAGCGGAAGAATTATAACGATATAAAGCAACCCCTTGAATTATCAGTGTGATTGGCTGATTCTATTTTTCTAATGGCCTGATATTGCTAACTTACAAAATATCAACCTGTTTCTTGACAACTAAATAGAGTATGTGAGATAATAAAGGGGAATTGAGAAGTTCTAGCATTTTAGTGCTAACAGAAATCCCCTCGGTACTGCAATACCGAGGGGATTTTTTCTGGGTTAGATAGCACTAACCATGAAGGTTACTTGTCGAAGTGATCGTCTAACCAACGAGTCACCAGCCATGAGATAATACTCTCGATGACTGCGATAAGTACTATTTTGAGAAGTTCTAGCATCTGTAATACCTCCTTTTCCAAGGTGTATTGTTAGTGCCGTTCCTATTATATCACATGTTTTATCAGTTTGATAAGCATTTTTATTTTTGCTAAAAAAGGGAAAGATATGAGCTAACAAGATTGTAGATGAACTATAAAACCACGAATCTTATGTGACTCGTGGTTCTTTTCTTATAAACTGGTTGAGTGTTTTGGTTGTACTTTTTGTTCAGGGTCGATGTAGTTGATGGCATTGTTAACAGCGGTTGGTGCTTCTCCAAGACCTGTCGCAATTAGGTCAATTTTTCCGTCATAGTAGCAGCAATCACCGATAGCATAGATACCTGCTTGGCTAGATTCCTGTTTGCTGTTGACAATAATCTTGTGACGGTTGAGATTTAGACCCCAGTTTTTAAGGTTACCGACAGAAGATTTGAAACCATAGTTGACAAAGAGGTGTTCTAGGTCAATCGTTTCTGTTTCATCAGATTTGACTTTTGTGATTTCAAGTTTATCGAGCCTTTTTCCATCTCCAAGGAGTTGGCTAGGGACGAATGGTGTCTTGATGGTCACAGATGATTCTTGCAAAGCTTGCACACTGTGTTCCAAGGCACGGAAATTATCTCTGCGGTGAACAAGGGTAGTTGGTGCAATTTTTTCAAAAGCCAATGCCCAATCCACAGCCGAGTCTCCTCCACCAAGAATCGTTACTTTCTTACCAGCATATTGCTGGATGTTGGAAACGTGGTAGTGGATATTTTCATAGTCCTCGACCCCTTCAAGTTCCAGCGGACGTGGTTTGAAGGCACCGCCACCCATAGCAATAATAACAGTTTTAGACAGGTGACTTCCTTTAGAAGTTGTAATTTTAAATCCCTCTTCTTGTTTTTCAATCTCAAGAACTGTTTCATTGAGATGAATAGGGGTATCAAAGCCGTTTAGCTGTTCAATCAAGCGGTTGGTCAATTCTTCTCCAGTCAGGTTTGGGAAACCTGGAACGTCGAGGATTTCCTTTTCAGGATAGAGAATAGCAGGTTGTCCACCTAGTTGGGGAAGAGAGTCGATGATTTGGACCTTGGCTTGGCGTAGGTGGGCATAGAAGGCCGCAAAAAGACCAACTGGACCACCACCTACAATAGTAATATCATAGAGCTGAGACATGATTTCTCCTTTGTTTTTTCTAGTCATACTCTTCAAAAATCTCTTTAAACCACATCAGCGTCGCCTTACCGTAGCTATGGTTACTGATTTCGTCAGTTCTATCCACAGCCTCAAAACACTGTTTTGAGCAACCTGCGGCTAGCTTCCTAGTTTGCTCCTTGATTTTCATTGAGTATCAGTTTATTTTATCATATTTTTTCCTTAATTTAAAATGAAGTAGGATAGGGAAAAAAATGCCAGAAAAATGTTATAATAGAAAGGAACGTGTTTGGACAGAGAGGAGACGGCAGATGAACTTTCAACAATTATCCAACCTGCAATATTGGACTAGCTTGTTTTCTAGTCCTTGGAGTATTGCCATCAATGTGTTTGATATTTTGATTGTGGCTTATGTTTTGTATCGTTTTACAAAAGCGATAGCTGGTACCAAGATTATGATTTTGGTGCGGGGGGTATTGATTTTTGTATTAGCCCAGGTTATAGCTAATATCCTTGGTTTAACCACGATTTCTTGGTTGATTAATCAGATTATCACTTATGGAGTCATTGCTGTGGTTGTTATCTTCTCTCCAGAAATTCGAACTGGTTTGGAACGTTTGGGAAGGGCGGCAGATTTCTTTTCTACTACTCAAATAAGTGCAGAAGAGCAAATGATTCGTGCCTTTGTCAAGTCAGTTGAATACATGAGTCCTCGTAAGATAGGTGCTCTGGTTGCCATTCAACGGGTTCGAACCTTGCAAGAATATATTGCGACAGGAATTCCCTTGGATGCCAAAATTTCGGCAGAACTCCTCATCAATATTTTTATTCCCAACACTCCTCTACATGATGGTGCTGTGATTATCAGAGGAAATCGGATTGCAGTCACCTCTGCCTATCTGCCTTTGACAGAAAGCACAGGGATTTCTAAGGAATTTGGGACCAGACACCGAGCGGCTATCGGTTTATCAGAAGTGTCTGATGCCTTGACCTTCATTGTCTCAGAGGAAACAGGTGGTATTTCTATTACCTACAATGGGGTCTTCAAGCATGATTTGACGATTGAAGAATTTGAAGCAGAGCTACGAACAATTCTTCTGCCAGCTGTTGAGGAAAAAGCCAGTTTCAAGGACCGTTTGCTAGGAGGTTGGAAATATGAGAAAAAATAGTCTATATATCATTTCATCTCTCTTTTTTGCTTGTGTCTTATTCATTTATGCAACGTCGACCAACTTTCAAAATAGTAATACCACAAGGCAGGTCAAATCGGAGACCTACACCAATACGATAGCAAATGTTCCCATCGATATTCACTATGATAATGACCAGTATTTCATTAGCGGATTTGCATCAGAAGTTTCAGTTGTGTTGACAGGTGCCAATCGTGTGACCTTGGCCAGTGAAATGCAGGAAAGTACTCGTAAGTTTAAGGTGACAGCGGATTTGACAGATGCTAGTATTGGAACGATTGAAGTTCCTTTGAACATTGAAAATCTTCCTAGTGGATTGACCGCTGTGGCAACGCCTCAAAAGATTACAGTGAAAGTTGGGAAGAAGGTTAAGCGAGATGGGATGATTGTTGTGCCACAAGTTGACCAAAGCCAGATTGATCCCAAGCTACAACTTGATAGTGTAACTGTGTCAAATGAACGAGTTTCGGTCACAACTGACCAGGAAACATTAGCTAAGATTGATAAAGTTATTGCGCTTTTACCAACCAGCGAACGGATTACAGGTAATTACAGTGGTTCGGTACCTTTGCAGGCAATCGACCGCAATGGTGTTGTCTTACCAGTAGTTATCACTCCGTTTGACACAACCATGAAGGTTACTACAAAGCCTGTGGCACCAAGTTCAAGCACATCAAATTCAAGTACAAGTAGTTCATCGGAGACATCTTCGTCAACGAAAACAACTAGTTCAAAAACGAATTAAAAATAGGAAAAGGATTTTATAAAAATGGGTAAATATTTTGGGACTGATGGAGTCCGTGGAGAAGCTAATGTAGAACTAACACCAGAATTGGCCTTTAAACTAGGACGTTTTGGAGGCTATGTTCTCAGTCAACATGAAACGGAAGCACCGAAAGTCTTTGTAGGACGTGACACACGTATTTCAGGGGAAATGCTAGAATCAGCCTTGGTGGCAGGTCTCCTTTCAGTAGGGATTCACGTTTATAAACTCGGTGTTCTTGCTACGCCAGCAGTAGCTTACTTGGTCAAAACAGAGGGAGCAAGTGCAGGTGTCATGATTTCTGCTAGTCATAATCCAGCCCTTGATAATGGAATCAAGTTCTTTGGTGGGGATGGCTTCAAACTAGATGACGAAAAAGAAGCAGAAATTGAAGCCTTGCTAGATGCTGCGGAAGACATTCTTCCTCGTCCAAGTGCAGAAGGTCTAGGTACTGTAGTTGATTATCCAGAAGGCTTGCGTAAGTATGAAGGCTATCTTGTTTCAACTGGAACTCCTCTTGAAGGAATGAAGGTTGCCTTGGACACAGCAAACGGTGCAGCGTCTACAAGTGCCCGTCAAATCTTTGCAGACCTTGGAGCTCAATTGACTATTATCGGGGAAACACCAGATGGTCTTAATATCAACCTTAATGTTGGTTCAACCCACCCAGAAGCCCTTCAAGAAGTGGTCAAAGAAAGCGGATCAGCTATTGGTTTAGCCTTTGACGGAGACAGTGACCGCTTGATTGCTGTTGATGAAAATGGGGACATCGTTGATGGTGACAAAATCATGTACATTATCGGGAAATACCTTTCTGAAAAAGGACAATTGGCCCAAAATACAATTGTGACAACCGTTATGTCTAACCTTGGTTTCCACAAGGCCTTGGACCGCGAAGGTATTAACAAGGCAGTTACTGCAGTTGGCGACCGCTATGTTGTGGAAGAAATGCGAAAATCAGGCTACAACCTTGGTGGTGAACAGTCTGGTCACGTTATCTTGATGGATTACAATACCACAGGTGATGGTCAATTATCTGCTGTTCAATTGACCAAAATCATGAAGGAAACTGGTAAGAGCTTGTCAGAGTTGGCAGCAGAAGTAACCATCTATCCACAAAAATTAGTCAATATCCGAGTGGAAAATGCCATGAAGGAAAAGGCTATGGAAGTGCCAGCTATCAAGGCTATCATCGAGAAGATGGAAGAAGAAATGGCGGGGAATGGCCGTATCCTTGTTCGTCCAAGTGGAACAGAACCCCTCTTGCGTGTCATGGCAGAAGCGCCTACAACAGAAGAAGTGAACTATTATGTTGATACCATCGCAGACGTAGTTCGAGCTGAAATTGGGATTGACTAAATCCTAGAAAACTAGATGAAAATAAAAAATTATGGTACAATAGCTTATAATATTGTAGCCGAGGGAGAAAGACATGAATCTTAAACGTGAACAAGAATTTGTTAGTCAGTATCATTTTGATGCGCGTAATTTTGAATGGGAAAATGAAAATGGAGCTCCTGAAACTAAGGTGGATGTGAACTTCCAATTGATTCAACATGATCAAGAAAATCAAGTGACTTCCCTGATTGTTATCTTGAGCTTTATGATTGTATTTGATAAATTTGTCATCAGTGGAACTATTTCACAGGTGAACCATATCGATGGTCGTATTGTTAACGAACCAAGTGAATTGAACCAAGAAGAAGTTGAAACCTTGGCTCGTCCATGTTTGAACATGCTCAACCGTTTGACTTACGAAGTGACCGAAATTGCATTAGACTTACCAGGAATCAATTTGGAGTTCTAATATGAAACTAGCTGTTATCACAGATTCTTCTGCTTATCTCAGTGCAGAGACCGTGCAAAGAGAAGATTTATTTGTCTTGGACATTCCTGTCAATATTGATGGCGAGGAGTATGTCGAAGGCATCAATCTGTCTGCTGAGGAATTTTACCAAAAAATGGCTCAGGCTTCTGAATTGCCTAAGACTAGTCAACCAAGCATTGCCAAGTTAGATGAGATTCTAACTTCGCTCAAAGAACAAGGCTATACCCATGCCTTGGGACTTTTCCTATCTTCTGGAATTTCAGGTTTTTACCAAAATATCCAGTATATGGTTGATGACTATGAAGGCTTAACCATTGCTTTTCCAGACACTTTGATTACAAGTGCTCCTCTGGGTATCATGGTTGAAAGCGTCTTTAACTGGCGTGATCAGGGAGATGATTTTGCCAGCATTCAGGATAAGCTAGCTATTCAAATCAGCCGTACGTCAGCCTTTATCATGGTTGATGATTTGGACCATTTGGTGAAGGGGGGACGCCTTTCAAATGGGGCTGCCATTTTGGGCAATTTGCTTAGCATTAAGCCAATCCTTTATTTTAACGACCAAGGTGTGATTGAAGTTTACGAAAAAGTTCGTACGGAAAAGAAAGCAACCAAGCGCTTAATTGAAATCATCAAGGATGCCACAACTTCAGGCCAATACCGAGTCATTGTTATTCATGGTAATGCTCTTGAAAAGGCTGAGGAATTGCGTCAGCACTTGCTTGATTCTGGAGTGGGTTCAGATGTTTCACTTGCTACATTTGGTAGTGTCATTGGAACCCACCTAGGAGCAGGAAGCATTGCTCTGGGTTATATTCCAGTGATTTAGTTGGAGCTTCTAGGCTAGTTAAGAAATCTTATATTATAGCAATTGAACACGCCTGGAACCCTGTGTGAAAAAGCTAGTTCTTTCAAGGAGTAGACAATCCTTGATCAGAACTCCTATTTTCACTTTGTGTTCTTACAGGCTTTGTATCTTGGAAATTGAACATGGACTATCTGCCTCTTGAAAAAGATGCCTGTCTTGCCTATCATGGAAAGTCAGCGCCATTCCCTATTTTTCATGGGCAGCTAAGGTTCTTTGTATATTAGACAGGAGTAGAGATGAGTATTCGAGTAATTATTGCTGGTTTTAAGGGAAAGATGGGGCAAGCTGCTTGTCAGATGGTCTTGGCTGATCCAGACTTGGACTTGGTAGCAGTTCTGGATCCTTTTGAGTCTGAGCCAGAATGGCAAGGAATTCCTGTTTTCAAGGATAAGGCTGATTTGGTCGGTTTTGAAGCGGATGTCTGGGTAGATTTTACAACTCCAGCTGTTGCCTATGAAAATACACGCTTTGCTCTTGAAAATGGCTTTGCTCCAGTAGTTGGAACAACAGGTTTCACGAGTGAAGAAATTACAGAGCTAAAAGAATTTTCTCGTGCCCAAGATTTGGGTGGCTTGATTGCTCCTAACTTTGCCTTGGGTGCTGTCTTGCTTATGCAATTTGCAACGCAAGCTGCCAAATATTTCCCAAATGTGGAGATTATCGAGCTCCATCATGACAAGAAAAAGGATGCTCCGAGCGGAACAGCCATTAAAACAGCTGAGTTGATGGCCGAAGTTCGAGAGTCTATTCAGCAAGGTGCGACTGATGAGGAAGAGCTGATTGCAGGTGCTCGTGGTGCTGACTTTGATGGCATGCGCATCCATTCAGTTCGTTTGCCAGGCTTGGTAGCCCATCAGGAAGTCATCTTTGGTAATCAAGGAGAAGGATTGACCCTCCGTCATGACTCCTATGATCGTAGCTCCTTCATGACAGGAGTGAATTTGGGAATTAAAGAAGTTGTCAAGCGTCATGAGCTTGTCTATGGATTAGAACACTTATTATGAGATTAACGCAAATGCCTTCTGAATTTCAGAAGGCTTTACCAGTATTAGAAAAAATTAAAGAAGCAGGTTTTGAGGCCTATTTTGTTGGAGGTTCTGTTCGAGATGCCCTTCTCAATCGCCCTATCCATGATGTGGATATTGCGACTTCTTCTTATCCAGAAGAGACCAAGCAGATTTTTCCGCGAACAGCCGATATCGGAATCGAGCATGGAACCGTCTTGGTCTTAGATGGGGATGAGGAGTATGAGGTAACCACCTTTCGGACAGAGGATGTCTATGTGGACTATCGCAGACCCAGTGCGGTTTCCTTTGTTCGCTCACTAGAAGAAGACCTCAAGCGCCGTGATTTTACAGTCAATGCCTTTGCCTTGGACGAGACAGGAGAAATCATTGACTTGTTTCATGGTTTAGAAGATTTGGTAAAGCAAGTCTTACGAGCAGTTGGAGTGGCAAGTGAGCGTTTCAACGAAGATGCTTTGCGTATTATGCGTGGCTTCCGTTTTCAGGCCAGTCTTGGCTTCGAACTTGAGCCAGAAACCTTTAAAGCTATGAAGACCTTGACGCCACTTTTGGAGAAAATTTCTGTAGAGCGTACTTTTGTTGAGTTTGATAAACTCTTGCTGGCTCCATTTTGGAGAAGGGGCTTGGCTTCCATGATTGAGAGTCAAGCTTATGACTATCTCCCTGATATGGCATCTAGCCAAGACAAACTTAACAGACTGTTTGATTTGGAGACTGATTTCACCTTTAAATCCTCTGAACAAGCCTGGGCAGCTCTACTGTGGGCTTTGGAGACTGAAAATGCGCAGCCATTTTTGAAGGCTTGGAAGACCTCACGTCAATTTGCCAAGCAGGTACAAGATTTGCTGACTATTTTGGCTCTGCGTGAAAAGGGAGAATTGAGCAAGCGCGATTGTTATCGCTTTGACTTGGATTTACTTTTACAGGCTGAAAATCTTCGTCAAGCTCAAGGGAAAGCAGTCAACCCACAAGCCATCACAGAAACCTATCAGAGTCTGACCATTCATGATAAGAAAGAAATCCAAATCAACGGTGGTATTTTGATCAAGGAATATGGCTATCAGCCGGGACCAGACTTGGGAGAGATTTTAACAGAGATTGAGTATGCCATTGTCGATGGAGAATTGGAAAATGACCGTCAAGCCATTCATGCTTATCTAAGGGAGAAAAAATGAGTGATTTTATCGTTGAAAAACTAACTAAATCCGTCGGTGACAAGACTGTTTTTAAGGATATTTCCTTTATCATCCATGATCTAGATAGAATCGGTTTAATCGGTGTCAATGGAACGGGCAAGACCACCCTTTTAGATGTCCTTTCTGGTGTGTCTGGCTTTGATGGGGATGTCAGTCCCTTTTCAGCTAAGAATGATTACCAGATTGGTTACTTGACTCAAGATCCTGATTTTGATGATAGCAAGACGGTCTTGGATACGGTTCTATCTAGCGACCTCAAGGAAATCCAGCTCATTCGTGAGTATGAACTCCTCATGCTCAACTATAGTGAGGATAAGCAGGCTCGTTTGGAACGTGTCATGGCAGAAATGGACTCTCTCCAAGCTTGGGAAATTGAGAGTCAGGTCAAGACCGTTCTTAGCAAGCTGGGTATTCAGGACTTATCTACTCCTGTTGGGGAATTGTCTGGTGGTCTGAGAAGACGAGTCCAGTTGGCGCAAGTTTTACTTGGTAACCACGACCTCTTGCTTCTGGATGAGCCGACCAACCATTTGGATATTGCGACTATTGAGTGGCTGACCCTCTTTTTGAAAAATTCCAAGAAAACAGTCCTCTTTATCACCCACGATCGCTACTTCTTAGACGCTTTGTCAACTCGGATTTTCGAATTGGATCGCGCAGGCTTGACCGAGTATCAGGGCAATTATCAGGACTATGTTCGCCTTAAGGCGGAACAGGACGAGCGTGATGCTTCTCTTCTCCACAAAAAGGAACAACTTTATAAGCAAGAATTGGCCTGGATGCGCAGACAACCGCAGGCGCGGGCAACCAAGCAGCAGGCTCGTATCAATCGTTTCCATGATCTGAAAAAGGAAGTTTCAGGTGGCATTGCTGAGACAGACTTGACCATGAACTTTGAAACCAGTCGGATCGGTAAGAAGGTGATCGAGTTTCAGGATGTTTCTTTTGCCTATGATGACAAACCGATTTTGCAAGATTTTAACCTTTTGGTACAAGCCAAAGACCGTATTGGAATTGTTGGGGACAACGGTGTTGGGAAATCAACTCTTCTTAACTTGATTGCAGGTATTCTTGAGCCGACAGCAGGTCAAGTTGTGATAGGGGAAACTGTTCGCATCGCCTATTTCTCTCAGCAAATTGAGGGCTTGGATGAAAGTAAGCGAGTGATCAATTACTTGCAGGAAGTGGCAGAAGAGGTCAAGACCAGCGGTGGTTCTACGACTTCGATTGCAGAGCTGCTGGAGCAGTTCCTTTTTCCACGTTCGACGCATGGAACCTTGATTGAGAAATTGTCTGGGGGAGAGAAAAAACGTCTTTATCTCCTCAAACTGCTCTTGGAAAAACCAAATGTTCTTCTCTTGGACGAGCCGACCAATGATTTGGATATTGCTACTCTTACAGTTTTGGAGAATTTCTTGCAAGGCTTTGCGGGTCCTGTTTTGACAGTTAGCCATGACCGCTATTTCTTGGATAAGGTAGCGACCAAGATTCTAGCTTTTGAGGATGGCAAGATTCGTCCTTTCTTTGGTCATTACACGGACTATCTTGATGAAAAAGTCTTTGAAACAGAGATGGCCAATCAAGTGCAAAAAGCCGAAAAGGAAAAAGTCGTCAAGGTTCGAGAAGACAAGAAACGCATGACCTACCAAGAAAAGCAGGAGTGGGCAAGCATTGAAGGTGATATTGAAGCCTTGGAAAATCGTATCGCTGCTATTGAAGAGGAAATGCAGGCCAATGGCTCTGACTTTGGTAAGCTGGCTACTCTCCAAAAAGAACTGGATGAGAAAAACGAAGCACTCCTTGAAAAATACGAACGCTATGAGTATCTCAGTGAATTTGATAGTTAAAAGAATAGAGAAATCCCGTCTCATGACAGGATTTCTCTATTCTTTTTTTGTTTCCTGATGAAAGATATTTTGCCAAGTTTCATGGCGACGCCAGATACTGGTATGGACGATACCATCTAACTCATAGCAGATGAGTTTGGTTTTCTGACTGATAGAAGTGATTTGAATATCCTTGATAGCAGAATTCAAGTCTTTTGCGGCTTTATAGGCCTCTTTATCCATCTGTTCTCCATTTTGACGAATATAGACAAAATCATCAGCCAAGAGTTCTTCCAGTTGATTTCCCTGGTCAATCAATTGTTCGCGCATGAGCAATTTTTTGTAGACGTTGTCTAAAATCTCATCCTCAGGGATAGGTGCTGGCTCGATATGGACATCGGTATCAAAGATGCCAAAACGTTCCTCCAGCATAGACTCGACTTGATCCGCAATCTCGTGGCTCTCATAAACCGACAAGTCAGGATTCATTTCTAGCGTAATATCAAGGTAAATGTTGCTACCATAGGTACGACCTCTTTGGGACTTAACCTTGCTGATTTTGGGAATTTCCATGATGGCCTTTTGATAGTCCTCAAGCAGACGGTCGTCAAAGCCATCTGAAAGACTAAAGGAAGATTCAATGAAGATATCATAGGCAGTTTTCAAGATAAAGAAAGTGATGATGATGGCAACCAGTTTATCCACAATCGGATAATTGAAACTGCTGGCTAGTATGGCAATGCTAGTACCAAGTGAGGTAACAGCATCAGAAAGATTGTCCTTAGCAGCTGCCTTCAGTGCCTTGGAGTTGGATTTCTTGCTGAGGCTAGTATTGTAGAGATAGACCACAAACATAATCGCTGCAGAAATGATTCCTAGAGTTGCGCCCAGAGGATCAATGACCGTTTCTTCATGACTGAGAATCTTTTGAATGGTATCTCTCAAAACATCGAAACCGACATAGAACATGATGATGGAAGTAATTAAGCTTGCCAAATCCTCAATCTTCCAGTGACCAAAACGGTGGTCACGGTCTGCAGGCTGGCGTGCCATTCGAATCCCTATCAAAAGGGCTACATTTCCAATGATGTCCGACACATTGTTAAAACCATCAGCCACCAAACTGGATGAATGAAGAAGATGCCCAGTAGCCAATTTCACTGCAGACAAGAGCAGATAGGTCGAAATACTGATAATGGCCCCACGCTCAGCCAACTTGAGATTTGAAATAGATTGCTTCATTCAACTTCCTTTCTAGTCACATAGCATTCTACCATTATACTGGTTTTCAAGGGAAAATTCAAATAAGGCAGTTTTTACTCTTTGAAAACTTTTCAAAATTTGGTATAATAGAACTACTCAAGGGAGTAGCTGGCAGAAACCTGCGATAGTGTCGTCATTCCGAATTTTATACTGAAAAGTATGCTTTCCGGCACTATCTTAAACAGCGAGACTTGTTATGATTAACAGGTCTCTTTTTGTTTGTCGTGAAAATATACGATGAGGAAAAGAGAGTCTGTTTTGCACACAATGTCAAGGAGGAGACACATGTCAAAAGAACAAAAACGCCAAGCGTTTTATACTCAGAGTCCTGAAGAGGTCTTGAAGGTTGTGGATGCGACCGAGCAAGGTTTGTCATCAAGCGAGGCGGAAAAACGCCTAGCTGAATTTGGCCACAATGAACTCGAAGAAGGCGAGAAACGATCAATCCTAGTCAAATTCATCGAGCAATTTAAGGATTTGATGATTATCATCCTAGTTGCGGCAGCAATCTTGTCAGTCGTGACTTCTGGTGGGGAAGATATCGCAGATGCCATTATCATCCTAGCCGTGGTTATCATCAATGCTGCCTTTGGTGTTTACCAAGAAGGAAAAGCAGAAGAAGCTATCGAAGCCCTCAAATCCATGTCTAGTCCAGCTGCCCGCGTTCTTCGTGATGGTCATATGGCTGAGATTGATTCTAAAGAATTAGTACCAGGTGATATCGTCGCTCTCGAAGCTGGTGATGTTGTACCAGCAGACTTACGTTTGCTAGAAGCCAACTCTCTTAAAATCGAAGAAGCTGCCCTGACAGGTGAGTCTGTTCCAGTCGAAAAAGACTTGACAGTCGAGCTTGCGACAGATGCTGGTATTGGTGACCGTGTCAATATGGCCTTCCAAAACTCAAATGTGACTTATGGTCGTGGTCTTGGTGTTGTTGTCAATACAGGTATGTACACGGAAGTTGGTCATATTGCTGGCATGCTTCAAGATGCGGATGAGACAGATACACCACTTAAACAAAACTTGAACAACCTTTCTAAGGTCTTGACCTATGCTATCTTGGTCATTGCCCTTGTTACTTTTGTAGTGGGTGTTTTCATTCAAGGGAAAAATCCACTTGGTGAGTTGATGACATCTGTTGCGCTTGCCGTTGCAGCCATTCCAGAAGGGCTCCCGGCTATCGTAACTATCGTTCTTGCTCTTGGTACTCAAGTTTTGGCAAAGCGAAACTCTATCGTTCGTAAGTTGCCAGCTGTAGAAACTCTTGGTTCAACAGAAATCATCGCTTCTGATAAGACTGGTACGCTGACTATGAACAAGATGACAGTCGAAAAAGTCTTCTATGATGCGGTCCTACATGACTCAGCTGATGACATTGAACTAGGTCTTGAAATGCCACTACTTCGTTCAGTTGTTTTGGCCAATGATACGAAAATTGATGTGGAAGGCAATCTAATTGGTGATCCAACCGAAACAGCCTTTATCCAGTATGCCTTGGACAAGGGCTACGATGTCAAAGGATTTTTAGAGAAATATCCTCGTGTGGCTGAGTTGCCATTTGATTCTGAACGTAAGCTCATGTCAACAGTTCATCCACTTGCAGATGGACGCTTCCTCGTAGCAGTCAAGGGTGCGCCAGACCAACTTTTGAAACGTTGTGTTCTTCGTGATAAAGCTGGGGATATTGCTCCGATTGATGAGAAGGTTACAAACCTCATTCATACAAACAACTCTGAAATGGCTCACCAAGCCTTGCGTGTTCTTGCAGGTGCTTATAAGATTATCGATAGCATTCCAGAAAATCTCACTTCTGAAGAGCTTGAAAATGATTTAATCTTTACTGGTTTGATTGGGATGATTGACCCTGAACGTCCTGAGGCAGCTGAGGCTGTTCGTGTGGCTAAGGAAGCTGGAATCCGTCCAATCATGATTACGGGTGACCATCAAGATACTGCAGAAGCTATTGCAAAACGTTTGGGAATCATTGATGCAAATGATACCGAAGGCCACGTTTTAACTGGTGCTGAACTCAACGAACTATCTGATGAAGACTTTGAAAAAGTCGTTGGTCAATACTCTGTTTATGCCCGTGTGTCTCCAGAACACAAGGTTCGTATCGTCAAGGCTTGGCAAAAACAAGGTAAGGTCGTTGCCATGACAGGTGACGGTGTCAATGATGCGCCAGCTCTGAAAACAGCCGATATCGGTATCGGTATGGGAATCACTGGTACAGAGGTTTCTAAGGGGGCTTCTGACATGATTCTTGCAGATGATAACTTTGCGACTATCATCGTCGCAGTTGAAGAAGGGCGTAAGGTCTTCTCAAACATTCAAAAGACCATCCAATACCTTCTTTCTGCCAATACTGCTGAAGTATTAACCATCTTCCTATCAACCTTGTTTGGTTGGGATGTCTTGCAGCCAGTTCATCTTTTGTGGATCAATTTGGTAACGGATACCTTCCCAGCTATCGCTCTTGGTGTTGAACCTGCTGAGCCTGGTGTCATGAATCATAAACCACGTGGACGCAAGGCAAGCTTCTTCTCAGGTGGTGTTTTCAGTTCTATCATCTATCAAGGTGTACTCCAAGCAGCTATTGTTATGAGTGTTTATGGTCTTGCGATTGCTTACCCAGTTCATGTGGGTGACAATCATGCCATTCATGCAGATGCCCTAACTATGGCCTTTGCAACCCTTGGCTTGATTCAGCTCTTCCATGCCTACAATGTCAAGTCTGTTTACCAGTCCATCTTGACAGTTGGCCCGTTCAAGTCTAAGACCTTTAACTGGTCTATCCTAGTATCCTTCATCCTTCTCATGGCAACAATCGTTGTAGAACCACTTGAAGGAATCTTCCACGTAACCAAACTAGACTTATCACAATGGGGAATCGTTATGGCTGGAAGCTTCTCAATGATTATTATCGTCGAAATTGTTAAGTTTGTTCAACGTAAACTCGGTTTTGACAAGAATGCGATTTAAGGGAGGTTCCTGATGTCAGCGTATCAATTACCGACCGTATGGCAGGATGAAGCTAGTAATCAAGGAGCCTTTACAGGACTAAATAGACCAACAGCAGGTGCGCGTTTCGAACAAAACTTGCCAAAAGGAGAACAACCTTTTCAACTTTATTCGTTGGGAACACCAAATGGTGTGAAGATCACTATCTTATTGGAAGAATTACTAGAAGCTGGTTTTGAGCAAGCAGCTTACGACTTGTATAAGATTGCTATCATGGATGGGGATCAATTCGGTTCAGACTTTGTAAAGCTAAATCCAAATTCAAAGATTCCAGCCTTGCTGGACCAGTCAGGGGCTGAAGAAGTGAGAGTCTTTGAGTCTGCTCATATTCTCCTTTATCTTGCTGAGAAATTTGGAGCTTTTCTACCAAGTAATCCTGTGGAAAAGGTAGAAGTTTTGAATTGGTTATTCTGGCAAGCAGGTGCTGCACCTTTTCTAGGTGGGGGATTTGGACATTTCTTTAATTATGCCCCTGAAAAATTGGAATATCCAATTAATCGCTTTACGATGGAAGTGAAACGTCAGTTGGATTTATTGGATAAGGAATTGGCTCAGAAACCTTATATTGCAGGCAATGACTATACGATTGCAGATATTGCTATCTGGTCTTGGTATGGACAGTTAGTTCAAGGAAAACTTTATCAAGGTTCTGCAAAATTCTTAGATGCCTCAAGTTACCAGAATTTAGTAAAATGGGCAGCAAAAATTGCCAATCGTTCAGCTGTTAAGCGTGGTATGGAAGTAACTTATAAAGAAATTAAATAGCAAAAAAGTCATCTTCGGATGGCTTTTTGGTACAGTTGAGGGAAAGGGCTTGCAGTTATCGGCTTTTGTGCTATAATTGCTATAATATAGTAAAGATCAAGAGGGGTGTGAGGAAGTGGAAAAGAAAATTGTGAAGGATATCTTATTTTTATCTCAGGTATCTCAGCCGGCAAGTCAGGAAGATCTTTATCTTGCCAGAGATTTGCAGGATACACTCTTAGCAAATCGTGAGACTTGTGTCGGTCTGGCTGCCAATATGATTGGGGTGCAGAAGCGCGTGATTATCTTTAATCTTGGCTTGGTTCCTGTGGTCATGTTTAACCCAGTGCTCCTGTCCTCTCAAGGACCTTATGAGACAGAAGAAGGCTGTTTGTCCTTGACAGGTGTGAGACCTACTAAGCGTTATGAAACCATAAGGGTTGCCTATCGTGACAGCAAGTGGCAGGAACAGACCATCACCTTGACAGGCTTCCCAGCTCAGATTTGCCAGCATGAACTGGATCATTTGGAAGGACGAATCATTTAGGAGGAAAGCAAATGAAACGAATAGTCTTTGAATTTATTTTTATCGCAGCGACCTGGTATATCTTTTTACCGCCTCTTAACCTGACCAGCTGGGAATTTCTCTTTTTTCTCTGTGGGCATTTGTTGGTTGTAGCAATCTTATTTGGCTTTGGCAAGGGGATAAATCTTGTAAAAACAGTCCATGTGCGTCACGGCAAGGCGGAAGCTGCTTTAAATTTTGAGGGTCTCAAAATCAATCGGTTAGGGAAAGTTCTTTTAGCTTCTATTGGAGGAATTCTTCTCTTAACAGCCTTGGTTTCCTTGGTGACTTCCAGCATTTTTCAGGCTAAAAATTATGCCAATGTAGTCACAGTTACGGAAAAAGACTTTACTGAATTTCCTAAGACTGATACCAGTAAGGTTCCTATTCTAGATAGAAGTACTGCTGAAAAAATTGGTGACCGCTACTTGGGTTCCCTAACGGATAAGGTGTCGCAGTACGTAGCCGCAGATACCTATACCCAACTGACGATTGATGGAAAACCTTATCGGGTTACACCGCTAGAATACGCAGACCCTATCAAGTGGTTTAATAATCAAGCTAAGGGAATCGGCGAGTATATCAAAGTGGACATGGTAACTGGAAATGCCAATTTGGTGGACTTGAAGACACCAATCAAATATTCAGACTCGGAGTATTTTAACCGTGATGTCAAGCGTCACCTGCGCTTTAAGTACCCAACCAAGATCTTCAAGACTCCATCTTTCGAGGTGGACGATGAGGGAAATCCTTTCTATGTAGCAACTGTTTACCAAAAGAAATTTGGGCTTGCGGTTCCTCGTCCTGTTTCAGTCATTATCTTGGATGCCACAAATGGGGACACCAAGGAATACAGCTTGGCTGATGTTCCAGAATGGGTGGACAGGGTCTATCCAGCTGAGGAAACCATTGAGCAAATCAACTACAATGGTAAGTACAAGGACGGTTTCTGGAATGCCATGATTTCCAAGAAAAACGTGACCCAGACTACCAAGGGCTATAATTACTTGTCTATCGGTAATGACATCTACCTCTACACAGGTGTGACGTCGGCTAATGCAGATGAAAGTAATCTTGGTTTCATCCTTGAAAATATGCGAACAGGAGAAATCACGAAGTATAGCTTGGCTTCTGCGACCGAAGAATCAGCCCGTGAATCAGCCGAAGGTGCTGTTCAGGAGAAATCCTACAAGGCGACCTTCCCAATCCTTATCAACCTCAATGACAAACCTCTCTACATCATGGGTTTGAAGGACAATGCTGGCTTGGTCAAAGAGTATGCTCTGGTAGACGCAGTTGAGTACCAAAATGTTATCGTAGCTACGACAGTGGAGGAACTGCTCAGCAAGTACGCTAATAAAAACGACCTTGAAATTGATAATGAAGCAACAGAAAGCATCAAGGGTGTGGTAGCAGACCTCAAATCAGCTGTTATCAAGGGAGACACCGTCTACTTCTTTAAAGTTGATGGGAAGATATATAAGGTTAAGGCCTCAGTATCAGATGACCTTCCTTACCTTGAAAATGGTAAAACCTTCGAAGGTCAAGTAGGGAGAGACAATTATCTCAAGACCTTTAAAGTACAGTAAAAAAGGTTTATTTAAGAAATATATGTTATAATAAGGCAAATTAAGACTAATGGAGGACAAACAAATGGGTTTTTATGTGATGCTTGCTTCAATGCTACTTGGGCTGCTCGCTTTGAAGATAGGTTTTTCTCAGTTCAAGGAGAAAAAAGATAAATTCTTATCTATCTTAACAAGCTTAGCTGGCACAGCCCTTGTTCTCGTGGCTGTCTGGTTAGGATGGCCCAAATAAACAGAGAAACCTCGCTCAAAACGAGGTTTTTTAGATGAATTTCTTGGTAGCTGCTAAAAAATATGCTACACTATTAATATGAAAATTTTAATCCCAACAGCAAAAGAAATGAACACAGACTTGCCAAGTATCGAAGCTACTCCTTTAAAACCAGAAAGTCAAGCTGTACTTGATGCCTTGACCCTCTATTCTGCTAGTCAATTGGAGAGTTTTTACAAAGTTTCAGCTGAGAAGGCGGCGGAAGAATTTCAACATATCCAAGCTTTAAAAAACCAAACTGCTCAACACTATCCAGCTCTGACACTTTTTGATGGGCTTATGTATCGCCATATCAAGCGAGATAAGTTGACCGAGGCAGAACAAGCCTATTTTGAAAATCATGTCTTTATCACCTCGGCTTTGTACGGTGTCGTTCCAGCCTTGTCACCTATGGCACCTCACCGTTTGGACTTTTTGATGAAATTAAAAGTCGCTGGTAAGACTTTGAAGAGCCATTGGAAGGCAGTCTATGATGAAGCTGTGAAGCAGGAAGAAGTGATTTTCTCCCTCTTGTCATCCGAATTTGAGACTGTATTTTCTAAGGAAATCAGAGAAAAGATGGTAAGCTTCAAATTCATGGAGGACAAGGGTGGTCAGCTGAAGATTCATTCAACTATTTCCAAGAAAGCGCGTGGAGCTTTTCTGACATCTCTGATTGAAAATCAAGTACAGACGGTGGAGGAAGCTCGTAAGTTAAGTTTTGCGGGATTTAACTACCGAGAAGATTTGTCACAGTTACAGGAATTGGTTTTTGTAAAGGAAGTATATATAAAAGAGAAAAATTCAAATTGAGAATCAACTTCTTTTTTTCTAAACTGTATGAAGTTGGTTAAAAAATCTTTAAAATTAGAAAAATGCATATTATCAGATATTGGAAAAATTTGATGATATGCATTTTATTTTTCTAGAGTATTTTGGAGATTTTATACTTTAATTTTACTAGGATTGAAAGAAAAAATTAGTCATTTCCTATCTTTTCTATTGCTTTATTGTCTATCATTTGTTATATTAAAAGTGTAATTATTTTTTATTTAATAACGTAAGTGTTACACTTTTTAGACAGAAAGGAGTATTTTTTTGAAGAGTAGATGTAAACGCTTACGTATATAGTGAAAGGATTTAGGACTTAATGGATAAAGGATTGTTTGAAAAACGTTGTAAATATAGTATTCGAAAATTTTCATTAGGGGTTGCTTCTGTCATGATTGGTGCAGCTTTCTTTGGAACTAGTACTGTCCTAGCAGATTCTGCACAAACAGGTTCAACAGCAAATATGCCGGCAGATTTGGCTGCAGCTCTTGCAAATGCTAAAGAGGACGGAGGGCATGATTTTGAAGCGCCAAAAGCTGGTGAAGACCAAGGTTCTCCTGAAGTAACTGAAGGACCAAAGACTGAAGAAGAATTGCTGGCAAAAGAAAAAGAAACTGCAACAAGCTCAGCAACTTCAGATACTCTTCCTGAAGAATTACGTGGAAAACTTGATAAGGCTGAAGAAAATGGCCACACTGCCTCAAAAGAAGAATTAGAAAAAGAGGATAAAAGCTTAGTTCCAGAAGATGTCGCTAAAACAAAAAATGGTGAATTAAACTATGGTGCGACTGTTGAAATTAAAAGCGCTGCGGGGATTGGCAGTGGTATCGTTATTGGGGAAAATCTAGTTTTATCTGTTTCTCATAACTTTATCAAAGATGTTCCAGATGGTAATAATCGTAAGGTAGCTGATAATGTTGAGAGTGATGGAGATGTCTATACAGTTTCTTACAAAGGAGCACCAGATGTCAAATTTAGTAAGAATGATGTAAAACACTGGGACCGTGAAGGCTTCCTCAAAGGCTATAAAAATGACTTGGCAATTGTTAAGCTTCGTACACCTCTTGCAAATGCTCCCGTTGAGGTGACTGACAAGCCTGCAACAACTAAGGTAGGAGATAAGGTCCATGTATTTGGCTATCCAAAAGGAGAACTTGATCCGATTCTGAATACAAGGGTTGAGGACATTAACAATCACGGAGAAGGTGTTCGTGGAATTAGCTATCAAGGAAGTGAACCAGGTGCTAGTGGTGGCGGTATTTTCGATGAAAATGGGAAATTGATTGGTATCCACCAAAATGGTGTCTCTGGTAAACGTAGTGGAGGTATTCTCTTCTCACCTGCTCAGCTAGAATGGATCCAAAACTATATCAAGGGTATTGAAACAAGGAAACCAGCTGGTCTAGATGCTCTCGATAAACAAGTGGAAAACAAGGAAGAAAAACCAAAAGAGGACAAACCTCAAGAAGAAAAACCAGCTGACAATAAGCCGGCAGAAAACAAACCAGCAGAAACTAAACCTGCTGAAAACAAGCCAGCTGAAACTAAACCGACTGAATCAAAAGAAGTCACTCCAGAATGGAAAACAGTTGAAAAGAAAGAACAACAGGGAACAGTAACTGTCCGCGAAGAAAAAGGAGTTCGTTACAACCAACTAGCTTCAACTGCTCAAAATGACAATGGTAAAAAACCAGCCTTGTTTGAAAAAGATGGTTTGACAGTAGATGCTAATGGGAATGCTACCGTTGATTTGACCTTTAAAGAAGAATCCGAAACAGGTAAATCTCGCTTTGGTGTCTTCATGAAATTCAAAGACACTGATAACAATGTTTTTGTAGGATATGACCAAGGTGGATGGTTCTGGGAATACAAGACAAATGGTAGTGGGCTTTGGTATCAAGGTGGACGAGTTGCAGCTCCAGTAAATGGATCTGAGAACCATTTGACGATCAGTCTCAAATCAGATGGACAACTGAATGCAACTAACAATGATGTGAAACTTTTTGACACAGTGACCTTGCCATCTGCAGTAAATGACAAACTCAAAGATGAGAAGAAAATTGTTCTTAAAGCTGGAACCTATAACAGTAGCGAACGAACAATTGTCAATGTTAAAACTGACAACCAAGAAGGAGTTAAAAGCGATCAAGAATCGACTAAAAAAGAAAAGGGCGATACAGTAGATGATAGCAATGTAAAATACGACACTATTCAATCTACAGTATTGAAAGCAGTTATCGACCAAGCCTTCCCACGTGTTAAAGAATATGTTCTAAATGGAAACAAGCTTCCAGGACAAGTTCAACCAATTAATCAAGTTGTGATCAACAAGCACGCTGTGACTCCTGAAGTTACCTATAAAAAGGTCAATGCAACGACTGCCGAGTATGACATGAAACTCCGTGATGAGAAAAATCTCATCAATGCAGATATGACCGTTCGTTTGCAAGTAGTGGACAACCAACTTCACTTTGATGTGACTAAGATTGTCAACCATAACCAAGTGACACCAGGACAAAAGATTGATGACGAACGTAAATTACTTTCTTCCATCAGCTTCCTAGGAAATGCCTTGGTATCTGTTTCTAGTGACCAAGCAGGAGCTAAGTTTGATGGGGCAACCATGTCAAACAACACTCACGTCAGTGGTGATGACCATATCGAAGTAACCAATCCAATGAAAGAATTGGCCAAAGGTTACATGTATGGATTTGTTTCAACAGACAAGCTTGCAGCTGGGGTATGGAGTAACTCACAAAACAGCTACGGTGGTGGTTCTTACGACTGGACACGATTGACAGCTTACAAGAATACGATTGGTAATGCCAACTACGTTGAAATCCATAGTTCTGAATGGCAATGGGAAAAAGCCCACAATGGAGTTGTCTTCCCAGCATACACTCAAGAACTTCCAAGTGCAAAAGTTGTCATCACTGAAGATGCCAATGCTGACCATAAGGTTGACTGGCAAGATGGTGCCATCGCTTACCGTAGTATTATGAACAACCCTCAAGGATGGGAAAAAGTTAAAGACATTACAGCTTACCGTATCGCTATGAACTTTGGTTCACAAGCGCAAAACCCATTCCTCATGACCTTGGATGGTATCAAGAAGATTAACCTTCACACCGATGGTCTTGGTCAAGGTGTACTTCTTAAGGGATACGGAAGTGAAGGACACGACTCTGGACACTTGAACTATGCTGACATCGGTAAACGTATTGGTGGTGTTGAAGACTTTAAGACTCTTATTGCGAAAGCTAAGAAATATGGTGCCCACCTCGGTATCCACGTTAACGCTTCAGAAACCTATCCTGAGTCTAAATATTTTAATGAAAATATTCTTCGTAAAAATGCAGATGGTAGCTACAGCTACGGTTGGAACTGGCTTGACCAAGGTATCAATATTGATGCTGGTTATGACTTGGCTCATGGGCGTCTAGCTCGTTGGGAAGAGTTGAAGAAGGAATTGGGTGAAGGCCTAGACTTCATCTACGTCGACGTTTGGGGTAACGGTCAATCAGGTGACAATGGTGCCTGGGCAACTCACGTTATTGCTAAAGAAATTAATAAACAAGGTTGGCGCTTTGCTATTGAGTGGGGCCATGGTGGTGAATATGATTCTACCTTCCAACATTGGGCAGCTGACTTGACCTACGGTGGCTATACAAATAAAGGTATTAACAGTGCTATTACTCGCTTTATCCGTAACCACCAAAAAGATTCTTGGGTTGGTGACTACAGAAGTTATGGTGGTGCAGCTGACTACCCACTTTTAGGCGGTTATAGCATGAAGGACTTTGAAGGATGGCAAGGACGTAGTGACTATAACGGTTATGTAACAAACTTGTTTGCTCATGATGTTATGACTAAGTACTTCCAACACTTTACAGTCAGCAAATGGGAAGATGGCAAACCAGTAACCATGACTGACAATGGTAGTACCTATAAATGGACTCCAGAAATGAAAGTCGAATTGGTCGATTCTGCCAATAACAAGGTTGTTGTAGCTCGTAAATCAAATGATGTCAACAGTTCACAATATCGTGAACGTACAGTTACGCTCAATGGTCGTGTGATCCAAGATGGTTCAGCATACTTGACACCTTGGAACTGGGATGCAAATGGTAACAAGCTTGCGAGCGACAAGGAAAAAATGTACTACTTCAATACTGAAGCAGGTGCAACAACTTGGACACTTCCTAGCGACTGGGCAAATGGTAAGGTTTACCTTTATAAACTAACTGACCAAGGTAAAACTGAGGAAAAAGAAGTTGCCGTGAAAGATGGTAAGATTACCCTTGACCTTACTGCAAATCAACCTTATGTACTCTATCGCTCTAAACAAACAAATCCTGAAATGTCATGGAGTGAAGGAATGCATATCTATGACCAAGGATTTAACAGTGAATCTTTGAATCATTGGAAGATTTTGGGAGATGCTTCTAAGGCTGAAATCGTGAAGTCTCAAGGAGCAAACCAAATGCTCCGCATCCAAGGTAATAAAGAAAAAGTGAGCCTCACTCAAAAATTGACTGGCTTGAAGCCAAATACTAAATATGCAGTCTATGTCGGTGTAGACAACCGTAGTAATGCTAAAGCAAGTATTACTGTTAATACTGGTGAAAAAGAAGTAACCAACTACACCAACAAGTCACTCGCTCTCAACTATGTAAAAGCCTATGCTCACAATACTCGTCGAAGTAATGCAACGGTTGATAACACAAGTTACTTCCAAAACATGTATGCATTCTTTACAACAGGTTCAGATGTATCAAATGTAACCTTGACCTTGAGTCGTGAAGCAGGTGATGAAGCAACTTACTTCGATGAAATCCGTACCTTTGAAAATGAATCAAAAATGTACGGTGACGGTCACGATACTGCAACAGGTGTCTTCAAACAAGACTTTGAAAATGTCGGCCAAGGTATCTTCCCATTTGTCATCGGTGGTATCGAAGGTGTTGAAGACAACCGTACTCATTTGTCTGAAAAACATGGTCCATACACACAACGTGATTGGAATGGTAAGAAAGTTGATGACGTTATCGAAGGAAATTGGTCACTCAAGACAAATGGTCTCGTAAGTCGTCGAAACTTGGTTTACCAAACAATTCCACAAAACTTCCGATTTGAAGCAGGCAAGACCTACCGTATTACATTTGACTATGAAACTGGATCTGACAATACTTATGCCTTTGTAGTCGGTAAAGGAGAATTCCAATCTGGACAGGCAAGTAATTTGGAAATGCATGAATTACCAAACTCATGGACAGATTCTAAAAAAGCTAAACGCGCAACTTTCCTCGTGACAGGTGCTGAAACTGGCGATACATGGGTAGGTATCTACTCTACAGGAAATGCAAGCAATACTCGTGGAGATTCTGGTGGTAATGCGAATTTCCGTGGTTACAATGATTTCATCATGGATAGACTTCAAATTGAAGAAATTGTCTTGACTGGTAAGATGATGGCAGAAAATGCTGTTAAGAACTACCTTCCAACTGTTGCTATGACCAATTACACCAAAGAAACAATGGATGCTTTGAAAGAGGCTGTCTTTAACCTTAGTCAAGCAGACGATGATATTAGTGTAGAAGAAGCTAAAGCAGAAATCGCTAAGGTCAATGCTCTTAAAGACGCTTTAGTGATGAAGAAAACAGCTCTTGTGACAGATGATTTTGCAAGCCTAAGTGCTCCTGCTCAGGCTGGTGAAGGTCTTGCAAATGCTTTTGATGGAAACTTATCTAGTTTATGGCATACATCATGGGGCGGAGGAGATGTTGGTAAACCAGCTACAATGGTCTTGAAAGAACCGACTGAAATTACTGGTCTCCATTATGTTCCACGTGGTTCCGGTTCAAACGGTAATTTGAGAGATGTGACTCTTGTCGTAACTGATGAAACAGGTAAGGAACATACCTTCAATGCAACAAATTGGGCTGATAATAACAAACCTAAAGATATCAACTTTGGCAAGACGATCAAAGCTAAGAAAATTGTTCTAACAGGAACACGAACTTACGGAGATGGTGGTAATCAATATCAATCAGCTGCAGAATTGATCTTCACTCGTCCACAAGTGACTGAAGCAGGTCTTGATACTGCAGCCTATGAATCTGCCTTAGCTAAAGCTCAAAAATTGGCTGATAAGAGCAATCAAGAGGAAGTAGCAAGTGTTGTTGCCAGCATGAAATTTGCAACAGATAATCATCTCTTGACAAATAGAATGATTAAATACTTTGCAGATTATCTTGATCAATTGAAAGATGAAACACCTACTCCAACTCCAGAACCAAAACCTGAGACTCCAACATCAAGCAAGGGTGACCAAGTAGCACCAGTCATTGAAGTTCCGGAATTCACAGGTGGTGTAAACGGTGGCGAATCAGCTATTAATGAAGCTCCAGAGTATACAGGAGTAATAGGAACAGCTGGAGATGAAGTTGCTGTAAAAGAGGCTCCAGAGTTCACTGGAAGTGTGAATGCGGTAGAATCAGCTGTACATGAAGTTCCAGAATATACAGCTACAATGGGAACAGCAGGTGACCAAGCGGCATCTACGGTAGACAAACCAACTGAGGACGTTCGTGTCTTATCAGATAAATCAACAGGAGTTGTAGTTGCAGGACTAGCAAGAGACTTGGCACCAGACATGCACCTTCAAGTTCAAAAAGTAACAGACCAAAGCCTACAAGGTATGGAATTTGATGCTTATTCTCTTCATCTGGTAGATAAGGATAATCATAAGGTTCAGCCAAAAGGTGCAGTCCTTGTTAGAGTACCGGTTTCTGGTGAAGTGGCTGGGGTATACTATACTGCATCAGGTGAGTCAGTAAACTTTACAAATGGTCAGGGAACAATTGAATTCATAACCAGTCAACTAGGACATTATGCTGTTGTTTATAAACAAGTTTCTAAACAAGAGTCACCATTAACTGAAGAACCTGGAGCTAAGGCGCAGACTCCATCAACTAAAGAACCTGGAGCTAAGGCGCAGACTCCATCAACTGAAGAAGTTGGAGGTAAGGCACAAACTCCATCGACAGATCAATTCAATCAGAAGCGGCAGGATCCAGCAGTACAGGCATTTGAATATCAATCGGTTGATGGCTCTAAACCAGGAATGAAGATAGAAGAAGCAAAAGAAGAAATGAAGGCTAAACTTCCAGAAACTGGTACTAGCCAGTCAGATAAGCTCTTCTTCCTTGCCAGCCTCAGTCTAGCAATGTCTGCTCTATTTCTTGCAAAGAGAAAAGAAGATTAGAATATACAAGAGTTTTCATTAAAAGGGAGCTCAAACTCTCTGCTTGTTCTAGTGGAGAAAAAAGAATACCCAGAGAGGACCTCTAGGTCCTCTCTTTTTCTAAAGGAAATGAGAACGTTTACGATTGTGAGCGTATGAAAGGAAATAAGAAAAAATGGGAAAACATTTTTTTGAGAAACGGTGTCATTATAGTATTCGTAAATTTACGATTGGTGCAGCTTCTGTTATGATTGGTGCTAGTATCTTTGGTGCTGGCATGGTTCAAGCAGCTGAAACAGAAGGAACAATAACACAGGCTCAGCCTCTGGATAAGCTACCAGCAGATATAGCAGCAGCTATTGAAAAAGCAGAAACTGCCACTACGACAGGGGATAGTGAAACTCAACCAAGTGAGACAGAAAGTCAGCCTGAAAATACTGGAGAAACAGTTACAAAGCCAACTGAAACTCCTGCTCCGAAGGAAGAAGCAACTCCAAAACCAGCAGAAACTCCAAAAGAAGAAGTAGCTCCAACAGCTAAACCATCTGAAAAGCCAGTGGCCAAAGATTTGGTCGAAACTCCAGATGTCAATCATTTAGAAAAAGCTTCTGCTACAGCATCAAACCATGAAGCAAATACACAATACGCAGCAGAAAAGGCAATTGATGGAAAACCTGACACTCGATGGGCAACTGACCAAAACGTTGCTAAACCAACTATCGAATTTACACTGGAAAAGACAACAGTGATTAAGCATGTGGAGATTGATTGGGATCGCCGTGCTCGTGGTGAAAAAAATGACCCCAATATCAAGTCATGGAATCTCTATTATGCTGGTCAAGATGATGTGAATGAGTCGGGAGTTAAAGAATGGAAGTTAGCCTATCAAAGAACAGGAACTCCACTTCTTGATGAAAAAGTTGATTTGAAAGAGGCTATTCAAGCGAAGTACCTTAAACTTGAAATCACAGATTACCAAGCTGGTACTATGAACTGGAAAAATGTAGGGATTCAAGAAATTCGCGCCTACTCAAACATTCCAGATGCCAGCAAACCAACAGATATTCGTCAAGTTACAGAACTAACAGTTGCTGAAGATGGAAAATCACTTGTCTTGCCTAAGTTGCCAGGTCAAGTTAGCTTGATTGGTAGCAACAAACAGGGTGTTGTTGATCTCAATAACAAAATCTACAAACCTCTAACAGATCAAACTGTTAAGGTCATGGTCCAACAAGTCAAAGATAGCCATACCCTTACAAAAGAATTTGAAGTTCTTATTAAAGGCTTGCATGCAGACGAAGGTGTTGGAACCAAACCAGCAGTTGCTCCAGCAGTTCAACAATGGTATGGAACTGAAGGAAAAACTTCTATTACAGCATCTACCGTTATTTCAGTCGGAGATTCTGGATTTGGTCAAGAAGCTAAATTCTATCAGACTGACCTTGAAAGTCGTGGCTTAGAAATCGCCACAGGTGGTCAAGCAACACAAAACCGCATTGAGTTTAAAAAGGTTGAAGATAAGGGCTATGGCAAAGAAGGCTATGGTATCAGCATTAAAGATGGAGTTATTACAGTAGAAGCTGCAACAAATGCAGGTGCTTTTTATGCTACACGTACTCTTCTTCAAATGGGAGAAAAAGACCTACAGAACGGTGAAATCCGTGACTTCCCAAGCTTCAGCCACCGTGGTTTTATGCTAGATACAGGTCGTAAGTTTATCCCTTATGATACGCTTGTGGATATCATGCTCAACATGGCTTACTACAAGATGAATGACTTGCAGTTGCACCTAAATGATAACTATATCTTCCTAAAAGAGCACTTGGCAGGTAAGAACTTAAGTCCAGAAGAAGAACTGAAGTATGTTCTAGAGCATGCTAAGACAGGCTTCCGTGTGGAGACAGATATTGTTGGTAAGGATGGCCAAAAATTAACATCAGATGAGCACTATACCAAGGAAGAAATGCAAGAAATCATCAAGTTAGCAAAAGCTTTGCATATCAACCTTGTTCCTGAAATTGACACACCAGGTCACGCCCTTTCATTCGTTAAAGTTCGTCCAGACTTGATGTATAAAGGTCAGCTTAGTGCGAGAAAACATAATGTAGAACGTGTAGCTATGCTAGACTTGGATAACAAGTACGAAGAAACGCTCGCTTTTGTCAAATCAGTCTATGATAAACTTCTTGATGGTCCAGATGCACCCCTTCATGGCGTTTCTACCGTTCATATCGGTACAGATGAGTATTATGGAAGTCCAGAAAGCTATCGTCGCTATGTCAATGACCTCATCAAGTATATCAAAGGAAAAGGTTATACACCACGTATTTGGGGATCACTCAGCGCCAAACAAGGAAAAACGCCAGTTGATTGGAAAGATGTAGAAGTGGATATCTGGAGCCTTGGTTGGCAACGACCAGCAGCGGCCATTGCTCAAGGTGCCAAGATTATCAATATCACAGATGTTCCAACCTATAGTGTCCCAAGTGGTAGCAATAGCCAAACTGCTTATGGTGATTATGCAAACTATGAAACTCAATACAACCGCTGGACACCAAATGACTTCTCAACAGGTGGAGGACCACGTCTAGAAGCCTCTAATCCTAATATCATTGGTGGTGGTCATGCGGTTTGGAATGATAATATTGACCTCCATGAAACTGGACTTACTTCTTACGATATCTTTAAACGTTTCTTCAAGAGTATGCAGTCTACTGCAGAACGCACTTGGGGTTCAGATCGTGCAGCCAAGACCTATGCAGACCGTGTTCAACCAGCAAGTGTTTATGCACCTCAATCTAATCCAGATAAGGCCGTAGCTGAAGAAGACTTGTTCAAGATTAATACTGAGACTGTCAAAGATTATCTTGCTAAGAAAGTACAGAAGACTGAGGCAGGTTTGAACTTTGAAAAAGACAGTACGATCGAAGGTCTAGTTGGTGATGCAGGACCAAGTCATGTCTTGAAAATGGATGTTACTGTAACTGGTGATGGCAAACAAACCTTCTCAACAAGTGGAAACAACCAATTTTATCTTGCAGATAAGGATGGCTATCTTGCCTATACTTTTGAACAATTCCATATTCAATTCAACAAGAAACTTGAAAAGAACAAACGTTATCAAATCTCTGTTGTAACGAAACCACAATCTACAGAAGTTTATGTAGATGGTGAAAAGGTTGAACGGATTGCAAATCCAGCTAATCCTCGTTTTGCTCATAATAGCTTGGTTCTACCACTTGAAACGATCGGTGGTTTCAAAGGAATCTTGCATAGTGCTGAGTTGTCAAATGAACCATTTGTAAATCCACGTTTGATTCCAAATAATCATTTTACAGTTTCTGCAACTAGTCAAGAATTACCAGGTACCAATGCAGAAGGTCCAGTAGAAAAAGCCTTCGACAATGATCTAAACACCTTCTGGCATTCAAAATGGTCTGGACATCAAGCACCATTCACAGTTGCTATGAACTTGAAAGCAAGTGAAAAAGTCAATGGTTTGACTTATCTTCCACGTCCAGGTGGTGGTAATGGTGTCGTGACATCTTATGAAATCTATGCTCAAAAAGATGGTCAAATGGTTAAAGTTGCTTCAGGAACTTGGGAAAACAATGCCAAAGAGAAAACAGTTAACTTTGATGCAGTTGAAACGGATAAGGTAGAGTTAAAAGTTCTAGCAGGTGTTGCAGGATTTGGTAGTGCTGCAGAAATTCAACTTCTGAAACCAGTTTCTACTACCAATGCAGAAGAGCCAGTTAGTCCAGAGAAACCTGTGACTCCAGAAAAACCTAAAGTCGAAGAAGTAAGCGATGGTACAACTGAACTTGCGGATAATTTTGTAGCTACGAAACCTACAAGTGACGAGGCGGTTGCTGCAGCATCGAAAAGTCAAGATTACCTTAAGAAAGAGTACAAGGTCTTCCCAACGCCACAAAAAGTAACTTACGATGAAGGTGTTACAAAACTCCATAAACAAGTCAATCTTGTTATGGGGGATAATTTGGATATCTATACTCGTAACCGATTGAAGAGTGTTTTACAAGATCATCAAATCTCATACACAAGCAGTCAATCAGCAGTAGCAGGTGCTACCAATATCTACCTTGGTGTTCATGGTCAAAATTCCCAGGCTGAAAAAGAAGTGTCTGGAATTTCTCAAGGACTCTTTGATAAGATTGATGCCTATGCCTTGTCAATCAAGAACAATACAATCTCTATCGTCGGTAAAGATACAGATGCTGTCTTCTACGGTTTGACAACTCTCAAACACATGCTGAATGAAAGTGAAGCTCCAGTCTTGCGTAACGTAACAGTTGAAGACTATGCTGAAATTAAGAACCGTGGCTTTATCGAAGGATACTATGGTAACCCTTGGAGCAATGCTGATCGTGCTGAGTTGATGCGTTATGGTGGTGACTTGAAGTTGACCCAATACTTCTTTGCACCAAAAGATGATCCATATCACAACAAGAAATGGCGTGAACTTTATCCAGAAGAAAAACTAGCTGAAATCCGTGAATTGGCGCGTGTCGGAAATCAAAATAAGACTCGTTATGTATGGACCATCCACCCATTCATGAATAACCGTATCCGTTTTGGCAACGATGCTGACTACCAAAAAGACCTTGAAACTATTAAGGCTAAATTCACTCAATTGATGGATGTCGGTGTTCGTGAGTTCGGTATTTTGGCCGATGATGCCCCAAGTCCAGTTGGTGGCTACAATAGCTACAACCGCTTGATGAAGGACATGACAGACTGGTTGACTGAAAAACAAGCAACTTATGGTGGCCTTCGTAAGGAAATGATCTTTGTCCCAGGTCAATATTGGGGTAATGGCCGTGAAGATGAGTTGAAAGCACTCAATGAAAATCTTCCAACTTCAACCTCTATGACCCTTACTGGTGGTAAGATCTGGGGTGAAGTATCCGAAAGCTTCCTCTCTAACCTTAAGAACAACCTGACTGCAGGTGGTAAGACCTATCGTCCAGTTTCTCTATGGGTCAATTGGCCTGTAACAGATAACTCTAAACAACACTTAATCTTAGGTGGTGGTGAGAAATTCCTTCATCCAAATGTTGATCCTAGTCTTCTTTCAGGTATCATGTTGAATCCAATGCAACAATCTGAGCCTTCTAAGATTGCCCTCTTCTCTGCAGCTCAATATGCATGGAAACAATGGAAGTCTGAAGAAGAAGCTAAGAAAGTGAACGATATCGCCTTTAACTTTGTTGAAAATGGTAAGTTTACTGATAGTGAAGCATCTATTGCCTTCCGTGAACTTGGTAAACACATGATCAACCAAAATATGGATGGTCGTGTTGTGAAATTGGAAGAGTCTGTTGAACTTGCTCCGAAATTGGCGACATTTATGTCTAAGTTGAAAGCAGGTCAAGATGTCAGCGCAGAGCGTGAAGGATTACGTGCGGAATTTGCTAAACTAAAAGCTGCGGCTCAACTTTATAAAGCATCTGGCGATGAAAAGATGCGTGCTCAAATCCACTATTGGTTGGATAATACCATTGACCAAATGGATGCCTTGAGTGCTCTCCTTGATGGTACAGAAGCTATTGCTACAAATGACTCTGCAAAACTTTGGGATAGCTACTATAATGGATTGAAACTATATGAACAGTCTCAAACTTATACCTTCCACTATGTAGACCATGATGAAAGAGCTGAGTTGGGTGTTCAACATATCCGTCCATTCTTGCTTGGACTGCGTGAAATCTTGGCAACAGAAGTTCAAAAAGCCTTGCATCCTGATCAAGTGATTAGTACCTTTATCACAAACCGTACAGGTGTAGAAGGCGGACTTGCTGAGGTAACTGATGGAGATTTGGGAACTCATGCATTAATCAAATCACCAAACAGTATCAAGACTGGTGATTACATTGGTTTGAAATTTAACAAAGCTGTTCCACTCCAAAACTTGACCTTTGCAATGGGAACTCAAGCAAATCCTCGTGATACCTTTAACAATGCTAAGGTTGAGTATCTTAATGAAAATGATGAGTGGGTAACACTTTCAGAACCAAGCTACACTGGAAATGAATCTCTTATTAAATATGAAAAACTCAATATTCGTGCCAAAGCTGTTCGAATGATTGCGACTTCAGATCGTGATAATACTTGGTTTGCTATAAGAGAAATTGCTGTTAACCGCCCTGTGGAAGTTACTCGTGCTAAACAGGCAGCTACTGTGACGATTAGTCCAAATCTTATGTACAAGTACAACACAACAGTTGGTCAGATTACAGACGGACGTGACAATACTGAAGCCATGCTTGCGAATGCTGATCGAACTGATACAACTCCAGTAAATAGTTGGGTACAACTAGACTTAGGCGAAGTCAAACCTGTGACTAAGGTTCGTCTCCACCAAGGTTCAGGAGATAAATTAGCAGAAGGTGTTCTTGAATATTCTGCAGATGGTAACTCATGGCAAGAATTGGATCGCTTGACTGGTGAACAAACCAAAGAAATCGAAACTCCAATTTCAGCTCGCTATGTTCGTATTCGCAATACTAAGAACACCAACTTATGGTGGCGTATCGCTGACTTCTCAGTTGAAACACGTACAGGCAATAGCCAATTGACTGATACAAATGTTGAGAACTTGAAGTCAACTCCAGTTTATGACAGCCTAGGCCGTTATAATATGCAAATTCCGAGCGGAACAAAACTTCCAGCTAAGAGTTATTTGGGTATGAAACTTGATCGTCTTCACCAAGCTGAACTCATTCAAGCAGTTGGTGCAGAAAATCCATCCCTCAATTTGGAATACTCTCCAAATGCCCAAGAATGGTATCCAGCTGATCAAGTGACAGATAAGTCCTTGGTACGTTATGTTCGTTTGGTCAACAAGACTGACCAAGAACAAGCAGTGACAGCAACCTCTCTACTTGTTCAGACAAAAGAAGTTCAACCAACCACACTTGATTCGACATCAATGGGCATCCATCCAACATATGGTAGCAATGACGTTCGTAAGATTAAGAACTTGGATCAATTGTTCGATGGAGTTTACAATAACTTTGTAGAATTCTCAGACTATGCGCGTAAAGATGGTCATATCACCTTGAAGCTTGGTAGTGAACGTGCAATCAAGAAAATTAGAGCTTACATTCAAGACGGCACTCAAAACTATCTCCGTGATGGTAAGATTCAAGTCAGTCAAGATGGCAAGACTTGGACAGATCTTGTGACAGTTGGTGATGGTGTTGCCAATGAGACACGTGATGATTCCTTGACAGATGGTTGGACACATGATTCTAAGATGCCAGGAAACCGCTACATCGAGGGTGAACTTGCAAGTCCAGTTAAAGCCAATTATCTCCGTGTTCTATTTACAGCTAACTATGATGCTCGTTTTGTAGGCTTCACTGAGTTGGTTATCAACGATGGCGAATTCGTGAAACCAATTAATGACCCAACTGTTCAAGGAAACAGTGGTGAAAGCCAAGGTAACCTCTACACCAACCTCGTAGATGGTAAGGTATTGACTAGCTATAAGGCTGAGAAAGAACAAGGTGAGCTGGTCTACCACTTGTCAGAACCGACAGATGTGAACCATATTCGACTTGTTTCAAGTCTTCCGCAAGGAGTGAAGGCTCGAGTATTGGCTCGAACTCTTAAATCAGATAAAAGAGATTCTTGGTCAGAAATAGGTGAGATTACCTCAAGCTTCCAAACATTTGCTGTCCGAGATAAATCTCCATTATTGGATGTGAAACTTGTTTGGGAAGGAGGTAAACCAGAGTTCTACGAAATGACGACATTCCACCAAGAACTTCCAGAGGAACCAGCCAAACCGGCTCTAACTACAAGTAAGGGTGACGAACCATCACCAGTAGTAGAAGTCCCAGAATTTACTGGTGGCGTAAATGGTGTCGAAGCAGCTGTTCATGAAGTTCCAGAATACACTCAAGCTATTGGCACAACAGGCGATGATGTGGTTCCAGTAGTAGAAGGGCTAGAATTCAAAGGCGGAGTAAACGCAGTTGAGGCAGCTACCCATGAAGTTCCAGAGTATACTGAATCTATGGGAGACTCAAGCAAGCTACCATCACCAGTAGTAGAAGTCCCAGACTTCAAGGGTGGCGTAAATGGCACTGAAGCAGCTGTCCATGAAGTCCCAGAATATAAAGAAACAGCAAGCCCTCAAGCCACTCCAACAGAGGAAAACTTGAAAGATTCGGTTGATAAAGTCGATGGAGATAAGATGAGCAGTGGCAATAGTGATGTTGAAACTACTGTTGAAAAGTCCGATGAATTTGCAAGTGCATCAGTGAAAACGGATCAAGCACAAAAACAAGAACAACCACAAACATCGGTTGCTAAAGTTAAAGATCAACTTCCAGCAACAGGTGGAGAAGAATCAGCTACTTTAGCCTTGTTAGGTGGTCTTGGACTAGTTCTCTCTGCCGCTTTTATCAAAAGAGGGAAAAAGATTAAGAATTCGAAAAAGAGTTATTCAATAATCCTGGATAAACATTAATGTCACAATAAAACCAC
This sequence comes from Streptococcus mitis, assembly GCA_009496085.1. Classification (GTDB taxonomy): domain Bacteria; phylum Bacillota; class Bacilli; order Lactobacillales; family Streptococcaceae; genus Streptococcus; species Streptococcus mitis_BY. The sequence continues at coordinate 57,204 of WIJN01000002.1, forward strand.
ACAGTGATTTCAGTATTGAGCATCATCAAGCTGAAAGCAACACTGTGTGGTTTTTGAATAGTTGATAGTTTCGGACCAGATTCTTTATCCATTGTTAAGCTTCTCGTTATAGGATGTTGCCTCAATCTTTTTTTGTTATATTAAAATCATAAAAAAGATTGCAATTTTTTGTTCGTTTTGATATATTCAATATATACAAAAAACAAACTTGATGCTTAGTTGTGTATTCTGAAGGAGGTTATTTTTTCTAAAAAGTAAACGCTTACTTAGTGTCAAGAAAAAGAAAAGAGGATTTTAATGAACAAAAGACTTTTCGACAAACGTTGTCATTATAGCATTCGTAAATTTGCTATAGGTGTGGCATCTGTAATGATTGGGGCTAGTATATTTGGTATTTCAGCTGTAGAAGCTGAGGAGGTGGCTTCATCCAATACTCAAACAGAAGAAACAACGGTTCATCAAGCCGAACCTTTAGATAAGCTTCCTGATGATGTGGCAGCTGCTATCGCAAAGGCTGATGAGAATGGTGGACGTGAGTTTGTAAAGCCAAAATCTGAAGTAGCAGAAGAAAATGAGATTAAGGATACTGAAACTACTACACCTGCTAACGAGGGCAGTCATGAATTGGCTGGTCCTAAAGTTGAAACTCCGAATAAAGTAGGAGAAGGAAACGAAGCTGAGGAGAAGCAAAAATCTGAAGAGACAAATCCAAAGACTGTGGAAGATGGTCCGAAATCTACAGCAGCAGTTGAAACAGATGTAAAAGAGGATGCTAAGAAAACTTCAGAAAAGGATCAGGTAAAACCGACTGCAGATCTCAAATCTTCTTCTGAAAAAACGCAAGCGCTTTCTAAAGAGTCAAGTAAAGCGGATGTTGAAACAGAGAAGCAGCTATTATCAGATCGAAAACAAGACTTCAATAAAGATTGGTACTTTAAACTAAACGCCCAAGGAGATTTTTCAAAAAAAGATGTGGATGTTCATGATTGGTCTAAATTGAATCTTCCACACGATTGGAGTATTTATTTTGACTTCGATCACAAGTCTCCTGCTCGCAACGAAGGTGGTCAGTTAAATGGTGGAACAGCTTGGTATCGTAAGACTTTTACACTGAATGAAGCAGACAAGAACAAGGATGTTCGTATCAATTTTGATGGTGTTTACATGGATTCTAAGGTTTATGTAAATGGTAAATTTCTAGGACATTATCCAAGTGGTTACAATCATTTTTCTTATGATATTACAGAATTTTTGAACAAGGATGGCAGTGAAAATTCCATTACCGTTCAAGTGACCAATAAGCAACCAAGTAGTCGTTGGTATTCTGGAAGTGGGATTTATCGTGATGTAACCCTTAGTTATCGTGATAAAGTCCATGTTGCGGAAAATGGGAACCACATTACAACACCAAAATTAGCTGAACAAAAAAATAGCAATGTTGAAACACAAGTTCAAAGTAAGATTAAAAATACAGATAAAAAGGCTGCGAATGTCTTTGTGGAGCAACAGATTTTTACTAAGGAGGGTAAAGCTGTTTCAGAACTAGTTCGTTCTGCAACTAAGAGTTTGGCAGAAAATGAAACAGCACAATTTAATCAGAATATCTTGGTCAATCAGCCAACTCTTTGGACAACGAAAAGTTACCACCCTCAACTTTATGTTCTTAAAACAAAAGTCTATAAAGAAGGCCAGTTAGTTGATGTAACAGAAGATACATTTGGTTACCGTTATTTCAACTGGACAGCTAAGGATGGTTTCTCTCTGAATGGTGAACGCATGAAATTCCATGGGGTAAGTATTCACCATGACAATGGAGCCTTGGGTGCAGAAGAGAATTATAAGGCTACTTATCGTAAATTAAAACTTCTGAAAGATATGGGAGTGAACTCCATTCGTACAACCCACAACCCAGCGAGCCCTCAATTGCTAGACGCTGCGGCGAGTCTAGGTCTTTTGGTTCAAGAGGAGGCTTTTGATACCTGGTATGGTGGCAAGAAGACTTACGACTATGGACGCTTCTTTGATCAAGATGCAACTCATCCTGAAGCTAAGAAGGGTGAGAAATGGTCTGATTTTGATCTCAGAACAATGGTAGAGCGTGATAAGAACAATCCGTCTATTGTGATGTGGTCTCTTGGAAATGAGGTAGAGGAAGCAAATGGTAGTCCTCGTTCTATTGAAACTGCTAAGCGTCTGAAGGCTGTCATTAAAGCGATTGATACTGAACGTTATGTCACCATGGGTGAGAATAAATTTAGTCGTGCAGCGACAGGTGATTTCTTAAAAGTTGCAGAAATCATGGATGCCGTCGGCATGAACTATGGTGAACGTTTTTATGATGCGGTTCGTAGAGCGCATCCAGACTGGCTCATCTATGGTTCTGAAACTTCTTCAGCTACTAGAACGCGTGATTCTTATTACAATCCTGCTCAAATCCTTGGACATGATAACCGTCCAAATCGTCACTATGAACAATCTGACTATGGTAATGACCGTGTTGGATGGGGAAGAACAGCTACTGAGTCATGGACTTTTGACCGTGATCGTGCTGGTTATGCTGGACAATTTATCTGGACAGGAATTGACTATATCGGTGAACCAACTCCATGGCATAACCAAGATAATACACCCGTAAAAAGTTCTTACTTTGGTATCATCGATACGGCTGGTTTACCCAAGAATGATTTTTACCTTTACCGTAGTGAATGGTATAGTGCTAAAGAAAAACCAACTGTACGCATTTTACCACATTGGAACTGGACTGATGAGACACTTAGGGATCGTAAGATGCTGGTCGATGGAAAGGTTCCAGTTCGTACCTTCTCAAATGCAGCAAATGTCGAATTGTTCTTAAATGGAGAGTCACTTGGTAAAAAGGAATTTACTAAGAAGAGAACCGAAGATGGACGCCCATATCATGAGGGAGCTAAACCAAGTGAATTGTATCTTGAGTGGCTCGTTAAATACCAACCAGGCACACTGACTGCGATTGCTCGAGATGAAAATGGCAACGAAATTGCGCGTGATAGTGTGACAACTGCTGGGGAGCCAGCAAGAGTTCGTCTGACTAAAGAAGAGCATGTTATCACAGCAGATGGTAAAGATTTATCTTACATCCATTACGAAATTGTTGATGGAGAAGGGAATGTTGTTCCGACAGCGAATAATCTTGTTCATTTCAATCTCCATGGTCAGGGACAAATCGTTGGTGTGGATAATGGAGAACAAGCTAGTCGTGAGCGCTACAAAGCTCAAGCAGATGGAACATGGCAAAGAAAAGCCTTCAATGGTAAAGGGGTTGTCATTGTAAAATCAACAGAAAAAGAAGGTAAATTTACTCTTTATGCAGATTCTGCTGGTTTAACATCTGATAGTGCAACAGTTGCAACCGTGTCTGGTAAGAAAGAAAACCGTCACTTTATAGCTTATGCTCCTGTGAAGGCCACAACTGATGTGAGTACCACTCCGGAATTACCACAAACAGTAACAGCGATTTATAGCGACGGCAGTGTTGAAGAAAAAGCTGTGACTTGGAAAGTGCCATCTGACTTGCTTACAAGTGCAGGTGAGAAAAAAGTATTTGGTAATGTCGAAGGTCTCGAAGCTAAGGCTGAAGCCCTTATTAAGGTAGTTGCACTTGATAAGTGGTTGCCTAAGGTAGCAACAGTTCCAGTTGGTACAACGGCAGCTGATTTGGATAAAACGGTTACGGCTGTTTTGTCAGATGGTAGCTTGATTGATACAGATGTTGTGTCTTGGACCTTGAAAGATCCTACCGCCTTGACTAAAGAAGGTGGACGAACTGAAGCAACTGGTAAATTGGCAGATGACGATCGTGAAGTAACTGCAACCTTTATCGCAAGCGACAAGGAGACAGAAAGTACTGTTACAGGTCTCACGGTTGGAGATAAGACTCTTGAAAACTTTGAGCCTGGAAAGACTTATTACCGAGTATCCCTTCCTTACACTGCTAAAATCCCAAGTGTTGGAGCTCAGACTACTGGTTATCAAGTGACTGTTCAGCAAGCTTCTGCTGATAATGGTTATCAGGCTTCTGTCTTTTTGAGTGACCAAAAGGGTGACTTGGTTCAAACTTACTTGATTCAATTCGTGAAGGAAGCACCTGCTTTGACTCGTTTGGAAGTAAGCGTTGAAGGAAAAGAGAAAGCAACAGAAGATCAAGTTCTCCCTTATCATGTTATTGGGCATTACGAAGATGGTTCACAGACTGAATTTGCAGCGTCAGATGTCCACTTGGAAGCCAAGTCAGCTGATGGTGGTCATCTTGAAGTAAATGGACAGAACTTGTTGCTCTATACTAAGGGTCGTGTTACTTTAACTCCTCATATTGACAATCAAACAGAAAAAACGCAATCTGTCGCAACTGAATTGGTGATTAAAGAAAATAAAGTAGAGAAGAAAATTGTCAAACTTCATCCTGTTTCTATCTCTACAGATATCAATCAGCAACCGAATTTGCCTAGTCAAGTTGGAGCAGAATTTGATAAAGGCTTGCCTCGTAAGGTAGTTGTAACTTGGGACAAGGTAGATGCAAAAGATTTGAGCTACTATCATAGCTTTACCCTTAAAGGACATGTAGAAGGTACAGATATTGAGGCTCAAGCAACGGTGACGGTAGAAGGCTTACAAGTTGCAGAGGAAATCAGCCTTACTCTTCCTAAGGGTGAGACAGTTCAATTGCCAGCTAGTGTACGTGCTTACCATTCTAATGGAACAACTATCTACAAAGATGTGGTTTGGGATAAGGTTCCAGCTAACTTTAGTCAAACTGAAGGGGTGTATGAAATCAATGGTCATGTAGCTGGTAGCAATCTGACCACCAAGGCTCATGTCCGTGTTTCTAGTCAAGTGGTTGCTGGAAATAATATCTCTAAACAATGGACAGGTTCACAATTGCCAGCAGCTATTGTATCCAATACAGGAGGGGATGATTCAGCTAATGCTTTGAACGACCTGACTGTATCAAGAACGCCTACAGATGCTAAAAATAGATGGACTACTTGGAGAACAAATACTGATAATGATTGGGCATCAATCTTGTTTGGAAACTCTGGTGATTTGACCAAGCGCTTTGTCGATAATCTTTCAGTTGATTTCTACACAGATGGTGCAATCGGACTTCCAAAAGAATATGTCATCGAATACTATGTCGGTCAAGAAGTTCCAGATCTTCCAAATGATGTCAATAATGCTCAGCGTGATAGCAACCATCCATTTAATAATGCAGCTAACTGGAAAGAGGTGGAACACCTCAAAGCTCCAGGACAATTATCTGCAGGTAAAACCAACCACTTTACATTTGATAAGGTAGAAACCTATGCTGTTCGTATGCGCATGAAGAAAGCAGATGGAACTGCTGGTGTTGGTTTGACAGAGCTAACTGTTCTTGGAAATAAGGTAGTGAGCTCTACAAGCTCAGAAATTTCTATCCAAGTAGATGGCAAGAAGATTGAACATTTCAATCCATCGAAGACAGATTATTATATTCCTAAATCTAGCAAAGAAATCACTGCAACAGCCAGCAACAATGGCTTGGTGACAGTTGTTCCTGCAACAAGTGAAAAAGGTGCAACACGCCTTATCTTGAAAGCTGAGGATGGAACTGTTCTGAAAGAATATCGTATCTTCCGTGATGACGAAAAAGAGTCAACACAACCAGCAGCTGCAGAAAATAGTGCTAAGACTTTGAATGTTGGTGATCAACTTCAATTGCCTGCTGAAGTGACAGTCTATTATCCTTCACAAGCTGGCTGGGTTAAGGCTAACCTTGCAGTTCAATGGGATGCCATTCTTGAACATGCGACAGAACAGGAGGGAAGTTTTGAAGTAACTGGTCATGTCATTGGTACAAATCTAACAACTAAAATGCAGGTAACAGTTGTAGCTAAAGGTAACCAAGTTCTGTCAGAAAATCCAAGCAACAATGAAACGGATTCTAAAGCCTTTGCTTCGACAACGAACGATACACAAGCAGCTTCACATGATAGAATTTTCTATATCAATGATGGAAAATACAATGAAGATGGACGTTGGACAAACTGGTCTCGTACTCCGAAAAATCAAGAAACTTCTGTTGGCCTACTCTTTAAGAAGGATGGAAAAATTGCCTCTCAATCCATTGGAAAAGTAGCTATTCAGTTCTTTAAAGATAGTGGAACAGATGCTCCAGAGAAAATGGTTCTAGAAAGATATATTGGTCCTGCCTTTACAGAACCAAGTACGATTTCTCGTTACGAAGAAAATGCTGACCATCCATTCAACAAGGCAGAAAATTGGCAAGAAATTCCTTACAAGGCATCTGGAGAAATCGTAGCTGGTAAACCAATAGAGTTTAACTTTGATCCGATTCAAACGACAGCTATTCGTGCCCGTATGACTCGTAAGGCTACTACTAATGGTTTGGCAGTTGTAGAATTTACAGCCTACTCTGCAGGCAAGGGAGCAGAAGTGGAAACACCATCAGCGACTATTTCGATCGATGGAAAAGCATTGGAAAACTTTGATCCAAATGTGACAGATTATACACTAACAGCAATGAGTTCCCAACCAAAAGTCACTGCGACAACTAGTGGACATGGAGTAGTCACAGTTGTGAATCCTGGAAATACTAATCTTCCAACACTCGTGCGTCTTGTTTCCAAAGATGGAAATTTTGTGAAAGAGTATCGTTTACACTTTAAGATAGCCTTCCAAACAACTCCGACAGAAGGAGTTAAGAACTTAGTAGCAGAAACTCCAAGCTTGGAAATTGAAAAGACTCCGCTTCCATTTAAAGAAGTTATTCGTGAAAATCCTGAACTTTCTCAAGGTCAACGTCGTGTTGTTTCTGAAGGACAAGATGGAGAAAAAGTTGACTATATTCAAGTTGTGGGAACTACTAGAACTCTTGTTCATACTGAACAAAGAAAGGCTCAAGACCGCATTATCGAGGTAGGAGTAAAACCATCTATTTCAAATAGCAAGGGCGAGGAGCCTGCGCCAGTCAATGAAGTTCCAGAATTCAAAGGAGGGGTCAACTTTGTAGAAGCATCGGTTAATGAAGTCCCTGAATTTAAGGGAGGAGCTAACTTTGTTGAAGGAGCAGTTAACGACATTTCAGAATACAAAGTGAAACAATCAACTGTAGGTAATCAGGTAGCACCAGTCGATAAGAAGCCTGACTTTAAAGATGAGGTAAATACGGGAACAACTCAAGATAGTAAACTTCCAGAGGATAAAGATGCTCCAGCAAAAGTGGGAAATCAGGAAGTACCAGTTCGGGAGAAAACAGAGCATCCAGTACAGAACATAGCTAATAACCAGACTGCAGAAAGAAAGGCTTCAGCAGTCAAAGAAGATCAAAATGGCTTACCAGAAACTGGTGAGAGAGAATCTGATGCAGCCATCTTCTTAGCAGGTGTTAGCTTGGCCTTGTCAGCAGCACTATTGACTGCAAAACGTAAAGAAGATTAGACTTTATCTCTAAAGCATTAATTGATCGAGGATTAAAAATTGAATCGGTGAATGAGCAGAGCTACTATGATGTAGAACCTCAATTTGAGGAGAAATATAGTAGATCCTTGCATGATAAAACGCATCGTATTAAGGTTTTGAATACCTAATAGGATGCGTTTTTTTATAGTGAAATGAAATAAAAAACGAACAAATTGATTGGGAAATTTAAATCAAATTCTAAAAATACTTTAGAATTTGTTCTGAACTACTCTAAATTCAATTATACTCAATGAAAATCACAAAGCAAACTAGGAAGCTAGACGCAAGCTTTACTTGAGTACGGTAAGGCGATGCTGACGTGGTTTGAAGAGTATTAGGTATGAAAAAACCACCCCAAATGGGTGGCAAAGAGTCATAAAATATCTTTATTTGATAGCATTAACCAAGTCTTCCGCTTGTTTTTCAAGTGAATTTAGGACTGTTTCTTCAAGAACCAATTTTCCGTCTGCCCAAGCAGAGTCATTAACACGTGCAGCAGTGAAATTACCAACGACTTGTGTACGGATAAATGGCAAGAGGTCTTTGTAAATAGCGAAGAGTTGATCGTGACCTGCATTGGCTACAGATGATACTGTGACAAATTTGTCTTGAAGGGCAGAAGCGCCACGTGTATCAGATAAGTCAAGAGCGCGAGATAGCCAGTCAAGCAAGTTTTTCACTGTACCAGGGATAGAGAAGTTGTAGACTGGAGAGAAAATCCAGATAGCATCAGCAGCTAGAACCGCTTCACGAGCAGCAGCTACAGCTGGGTGAGTTGGAACTTCCAAATCTTGGCTGAAGAGAGGAATAGCTGAATAATCGAGGTAGCTAACTTCTGCTTTACCAGCAAGTGCTTTCTCAGCTTCGAGCGCCATTTGGTGGTTGAAAGAACCTTGACGTAGTGATCCGACGATAAATAATACTTTTTTAGACATGATGTGTCTCCTTTTTCTTAAATTTCCGAGAACTCTCTCGTTGTTATAAAATATATTACAACAAAACAAAACAACTTGCAAGAAATTTGCTCAGGGTTTATTTGAAAACTATAAAATTGATGAAACTCTAGTCACTTGAGACTGGAAAGTAAGAATTGTATCACTTTCAAAATCGGTTTTGTTTGAAGGGAGAAATAGAATTGGTTACTTATACTCAATGAAAATCAAAGAGCAAACTAGGAAGCTAGCCGCAGGTTGCTAAAAGCACAGCTTTGAGGTTGTAGATAAAGCTGACGTTGTTTGAAGAGATTTTCGAAGAGTACTCCTATGTTCTCTTGTAATATGATGACATAAGTGTTAAAATAAACGAGAAAATTTGCAATAGAAACTACAGAACAGTTTTTTCGGTATCATTTCATAAACAATTAAACGAAAATAATGGCATTGAGGAATGCTTCTAAAAGGAGTGGAGATCATGTAAGGCATAGATTAACAAGTGACGGACAAAAGAAATAATAATACACTTGTTAAGGAGAAAAGATGTTAATAAGAAATTATCGGAAAAATATTGGCCTGATGGCCGGAGTTGAGTTTTTTGCATTTTTAGGGATTACCAGTTTTTGGATTCTCTTTCTCAGTCAAAACGGAATGTCTCTTTGGCAGATTGGACTTCTGGAAAGTATCTTTCATACGACCAGTCTTCTCTGTGAAATTCCATCTGGTATGTTAGCTGACCGCTATTCTTATAAGACCAACCTTTATTTAAGTCGTATAGCAGGGATTGTGTCTTCTATTCTTATGTTGGCTGGGCAGGGAAATTTTTGGATTTATGCCTTAGCGATGGCGGTAAGTGCCTTGTCTTATAATTTTGATTCAGGCACAAGCGCAGCAATGGTCTATGACTCGGCTGTAGAGGCTGGACTAAAGGAGCGTTACTTATCTATTTCAAGTTTTATTTCAGGAGTAGCAGAAGGAACTCGGTCTTTGGGGACAGTGTTGGCGGGATTTTTTGTCCATGGTCAATTGTACCTGACCTACTATATCATGATTGCCACTTCTATCATAGTTCTTGTCTTGATTTGGATGCTGAAAGAACCTAGTGTCAAGCTAGAAAAAGCTGATAGTGTGACCATGAAACAGATTATTTGGACTGTTAAGGAAGAGTTGGAGCGAAATCCCATGCTCTTCAACTGGATGATTTTGTCTCAGATTGTTGGGACACTCATGTGTATGTTTTATTTTTACTATCAAAATCAGTTACCAGATTTAAGTAGTTGGCAAATTTCAACAGTTATGCTACTTGGTAGTCTCCTGAATATCGTTGCAGTCTATCTAGCGAGTAAGATTGGAAAGAAATATGCCGCCTTGAAGATTTTCCCTATTCTCGTCCTGCTGACTGGAGTAACCTATATGTTGTCCTATTTTGGAACACCTCTAATCTATATTTTGATTTATTTGATTAGTAATGCTCTATATGCTCTTTTTCAGCCGATTTTTGACAATGATTTGCAAGAGCGACTCCCAAGTGAAGTAAGGGCAACCATGCTGAGTGTCTACTCTATGATGTTTAGCTTGAGTATGATTGTGTTCTTTCCACTGACAGGCTGGTTGATTGACCATTTAGGCTTTGTAGTAACATTTCTTTATCTAGGATTATTTTTAGTCATGATTAGCCTTTTATTAGCTATCTTTTTAGGAAAAATGGCTAAAAGAATAGATAATAAAATAATTCCATAGATTAAAAGAACTTCTAAAAACTTGAGTGTCAAGCTCAGGTTTTTTAATAGGTTGATTTTGGAGCTGTTTTTACTTTTCTTGCTCGGTTTTAACTAAGAAAAATCTGTTTGCTTTGAAGGAAGAAATAATATAGGTTTGTTCTTGCATTCACTTGTAATAAAGCCCAATAGATGGTAAAATAGACGAGTGAAAAAAAGACAAAAAAAAGCAAAAAATAATCTACTGTGGCAGTATGGTCTAGGGATGACGATTTTGTTTGTGGTTATCAGTGCTTCCTTTCTGTATCTGGTTTATCTCGGGATGAAACCCTACCAAACAGCTAAAAGTGAAGGAGAAAAATTAGCTCAGCAGTATGCAGGATTAGAGCAGGCTGATCAGGTTGATTTATACAATGGCTTGGAATCCTATTACAGCGTTCTTGGTCGTAATAAACAGCAAGAAGCACTTGCTGTCCTGATCGGAAAAGATGACCATAAGATTTATGTTTATCAGCTAAATCAGGGTGTTTCACAAGAAAAAGCAGAAGCTGTTTCTAAGGAAAAAGGAGCTGGCGAGATTGACAAGATTACCTTTGGCCGTTATCAAGACAAGCCAATCTGGGAAGTCAAGTCAGGTTCTGATTTTTATCTAGTAGATTTTGAAACAGGAGCATTGGTCAAAAAGGAGGGCCTATGAAACTATCCAAGCGTGTTTTAGAAATGGAAGAAAGTGTCACTTTAGCTAGTGATGCGAGAGCAAAAAAATTAAAAGCTCAAGGTAAGGATGTCCTTTTCTTGACCTTGGGACAACCAGATTTTCACACTCCTGAAAATATTCAGGATGCAGCAGTTAAAGCTATTCGGGAAGGACAGGCTTCCTTCTATACAGTAGCTTCAGGTCTACCAGAATTAAAAGCTGCAGTGAATACCTACTTCGAGCGCTACTATGGCTATTCTGTCGCAAGTAATGAGGTTACCTTTGCTACAGGTGCCAAGTTTTCCCTCTATACCTTCTTTATGGCTGTAATTAATCCTTTAGATGAGGTTATTATTCCCACTCCATACTGGGTTAGTTATGGAGATCAGGTCAAGATGGCAGAAGGGCTTCCAGTTTTTGTTCAAGCCAAAGAAGACAATGATTTTAAAGTTACGGTGGATCAACTAGAACTAGTTAGGACAGATAAGACAAAGGTTTTGGTTCTCAATTCACCATCTAATCCGACTGGTATGATTTATACTCGTGAAGAATTACTAGCTATCGGAAATTGGGCAGTTGAACATGACATTCTCATCCTAGCAGATGATATTTATGGTCGTTTGGTTTATAACGGGAATGAGTTCGTACCAATCTCTAGTCTATCAGAAGCCATTCGCAAGCAAACCATTGTTATTAACGGTGTATCAAAAGCTTATGCCATGACAGGTTGGCGGGTAGGTTATGCAGTGGGTGATCCAGAAATCATTGCTGCTATGAGCAAATTGACAGGTCAAACAACTTCTAACCTAACTGCTGTTTCACAATATGCAACTATCGAAGCCCTAACTGGACCGCAAGATTCTGTGGAAGTTATGCGTCAAGCATTTGAAGAACGTCTCAATACCATCTATCCACTCTTGTGTAAAGTCCCTGGTTTTGAAGTGGTCAAACCGCAAGGAGCCTTCTATCTCTTCCCAAATGTTAAAAAAGCCATGGAGATGAAAGGTTATACGGATGTTACTGACTTTACAACAGCTATTCTTGAGGAAGTTGGCTTGGCACTCATAACAGGAGCAGGTTTTGGAGCACCAGAAAATGTTCGTCTCAGCTATGCGACGGACTTAGACACGCTTAAAGAAGCAGTTAATCGCTTAAAAGCATTTATGGAAAAATAATAGAAAAAGAAAAGGAAAAATAATGACAAAACGTGTAACGATTATTGATGTAAAAGACTATGTTGGTCAGGAAGTGACGATTGGCGCTTGGGTTGCCAACAAATCTGGAAAAGGGAAAATTGCCTTCTTACAATTACGTGATGGAACCGCCTTCTTCCAAGGTGTGGCTTTTAAACCAAACTTTGTCGAAAAATTTGGTGAAGAAGTGGGAGTTGAGAAGTTTGATGTTATCAAACGCTTGAGTCAAGAAACGTCTGTTTATGTGACAGGTATTGTCAAAGAAGACGAACGTTCTAAGCTTGGTTATGAGTTGGACATTACAGACATCGAAGTGATTGGTGAATCTCAAGACTACCCAATCACACCAAAAGAACACGGAACAGACTTCTTGATGGACAACCGTCACTTGTGGCTACGCTCTCGTAAGCAAGTGGCCGTGATGCAAATCCGTAACGCTATCATCTATGCAACTTATGAGTTCTTTGACAAGAACGGTTTCATGAAGTTTGATAGCCCAATTCTTTCAGGAAATGCTGCAGAAGATTCAACAGAACTCTTTGAAACTGACTACTTCGGAACGCCAGCCTACTTGAGCCAATCAGGTCAGCTTTATCTAGAGGCAGGTGCGATGGCTCTTGGTCGTGTCTTTGACTTTGGTCCAGTATTCCGTGCTGAAAAATCAAAAACGCGCCGTCACTTGACTGAGTTCTGGATGATGGACGCAGAGTACTCATACTTGACACACGATGAATCACTTGACTTGCAAGAAGCTTATGTGAAAGCTCTTCTTCAAGGTGTTCTTGACCGTGCGCCTCAAGCCTTGGAAACCTTGGAACGTGATACAGAGCTCTTGAAACGCTACATTGCAGAGCCATTCAAACGCATCACTTACGATCAAGCCATTGACCTCTTGCAAGAGCATGAAAATGATGAAGACGCTGACTACGAGCATCTTGAGCATGGAGATGACTTTGGTTCACCACACGAAACGTGGATTTCAAACCACTTTGGTGTGCCAACATTTGTCATGAACTACCCAGCAGCCATCAAGGCCTTCTACATGAAACCAGTTCCTGGAAATCCAGAGCGCGTGCTTTGTGCAGACTTGCTTGCTCCAGAAGGCTATGGAGAAATCATCGGTGGTTCTATGCGTGAGGAAGACTACGATGCCCTTGTCGCAAAAATGGATGAACTTGGGATGGATCGTACAGAGTACGAATTCTACCTTGACCTTCGTAAATACGGTACTGTACCACACGGTGGATTTGGAATCGGTATCGAACGTATGGTAACCTTCGCGGCAGGAACAAAACATATCCGTGAAGCTATTCCATTCCCACGTATGTTGCACCGTATTAAACCGTAAGAACAGGAAAACGCCCATGTGGCGTTTTTTCGAGTTCCAGAGTTTTTACTTGCGTAAAAAATTGTTTTCTAGTATAATAGTTTATTGTGAGCGAACCTCACTTACCCCTTGCAAAGTCTGGGGGTCATTAGACCAAAAGGAGGAACATATCAATGGCTAAATACGAAATTCTTTATATCATTCGTCCAAACATTGAAGAAGAAGCTAAAAACGCTTTGGTAGCACGTTTTGACTCTATTTTGACTGACAACGGTGCAACTGTTGTTGAATCAAAATCTTGGGAAAAACGCCGTCTTGCATACGAAATCAAAGATTTCCGTGAAGGACTTTACCACATCGTTAACGTTGAAGCAAACGACGATGCAGCTCTTAAAGAGTTTGACCGTCTTTCAAAAATCAACGCTGACATTCTTCGTCACATGATCGTCAAAACTGACGCGTAAGAAGGTAAACTATGATTAACAATGTTGTACTTGTAGGGCGTATGACACGTGACGCTGAGTTGCGTTATACCCCATCAAATGTAGCAGTTGCGACTTTTACTCTTGCAGTAAACCGTACATTTAAGAGTCAAAATGGCGAACGTGAGGCTGATTTTATCAATGTCGTTATGTGGCGCCAACAGGCTGAAAACCTTGCTAACTGGGCTAAAAAAGGCTCACTTATCGGGGTGACAGGTCGTATCCAGACTCGTAGTTACGATAACCAGCAAGGACAACGTGTCTACGTGACAGAGGTCGTGGCTGAGAATTTCCAAATGTTGGAAAGCCGTAGTGTGCGTGAAGGTCATACAGGTGGAGCCTACTCTGCCCCAACTGCAAACTATTCAGCACCTACAAATTCAGTACCAGACTTTTCACGTGATGAAAATCCATTTGGAGCAACAAATCCATTGGATATTTCAGATGATGATTTACCATTCTAATGGACAACTAAAATTATAAAGGAGAAAAAACATGGCTCAACAACGTCGTGGCGGATTCAAACGCCGTAAAAAAGTTGATTACATCGCAGCAAACAAAATTGAATATGTTGATTACAAAGATACTGAGCTTCTTAGCCGTTTCGTTTCAGAACGTGGGAAAATCCTTCCACGTCGTGTAACAGGAACTTCAGCTAAAAACCAACGTAAAGTAACAACAGCTATCAAACGCGCTCGCGTAATGGCTTTGATGCCTTTCGTAAACGAAGATTAAAAAAGAGGTCCGGGTGGACCTCTTTTTCATGAGCTTGGAAACAAGAAAGCGAATTAAGACCCGGGTGGGTCTTTTTTTCAGGTTCAGTGAACCTCTTTTTCATGAGCTTGAAAACAAGAAAGCGAATTAAGACCCGGGTGGGTCTTTTTTCACGAGATAGTTTTTTTCTGACCTTGGCGTGCTATAATGGTAATAAAAAGAGTAAAGGTGGGTAAGTCAAAGATGAATTGTACGATTAGAAATATGATTAAGTCTGATATTGAATCCTTATCTCATGGATTTATGAATCAAGGTTGGCCTGGTAGAGAGGAAATTTTGGCTAGATATTTTCTGGAACAGGAAAGTGGGGAGAGAGAAGTCTTAGTTGCAGAGATTGATGGTGCTGTAGCGGGCTACGTTACCATTTTGCCCTCTGCTAAACATGGTCCTTTTGCAGAAGTCTATCCAGAATTATCAGATTTTAATGTGTTTGAGCCTTTTCGAAATCAAGGGATTGGGAATCAACTGCTAGAAGAAGCAGAAAAACGAGTCAAGTTTGTTTCGAGTAAGGTCACTCTTGGTGTAGGTTTGCACTTAGGCTATGGCCCTGCCCAGAGATTGTATATCAGACGGGGCTACATTCCAGATGGGACAGGTGTCTGGTATCGAAATCAACCCTTGGAAATGAATGCAACTAGCCAAAATAATGATGATTTGGTTTTGTATCTAGTAAAGGAATTCGGATAAGAGACAAGGATTTTATTGGGGATGTGGGATTTAGCTACTTTATGGTATAATGGAAAGAGTTAGATTGAAAGAGGTAGTGATATGGATGCGAAATTAAGATACAAGGCAAAAAAGATTAAGATTGTCTTTTTTGATATTGATGATACATTGAGAAATTCCAAGACAGGTTTTATTCCAGCTTCAATCCCAACTGTTTTTAAGCAATTACGTGAGAAAGGAATTTTGACGGGTATTGCTTCTGGACGAGGGATTTTTGGTGTCGTTCCTGAGATTCGTGAACTCAAGCCTGACTTTTTTGTGACTTTAAATGGGGCCTACATCGAAGATAAAAAAGGTCAAATCATTTATCAACATCAGATTGAGAAGTCAGATGTTGAGGAGTATATCTCTTGGGCCAAGCAAGAGGGAATTGAGTATGGTTTGGTTGGGAGTCATGATGCCAAGTTGTCGACTCGCACCGATATGATTAGTGAGGCTATCAATCCAATTTATCCCGACTTAGATGTAGACCCAGATTTCCATGAAAAAGAAGATATCTATCAAATGTGGACTTTTGAAGATAAAGGAGATGACTTGCACTTGCCTGACAGTCTCTCAGACAAACTTCGCATGGTTCGTTGGCATGAGCATTCGTCTGATATTGTGCCGATTTCAGGCTCCAAAGCGACAGGTGTGGAAAAGGTTGTGGAACACCTTGGCTTGAAACCAGAGAACGTCATGGTCTTTGGAGATGGCCTCAACGACTTGGAACTCTTTGATTATGCTGGAATCAGCATCGCCATGGGAATTTCTCATGATAAAATCAAAGAAAAAGCAGATTATATTACAAAAACATTAGAAGAAGATGGCATTTTTGATGCCTTAGAAGGATTTGGTATGGTAGAAAAAGAATTGCATTTCCCACAAGTAGACATTGAAACAGTAGAAGGTCCGTTGGCGACTATTAAGACCAATCACGGAGACTTGCGTATCAAGCTTTTCCCTGAACATGCTCCTAAAACAGTGGCTAACTTTGTAGCTCTTTCAAAAGATGGCTACTATAATGGTGTCATTTTCCATCGTATTATCAAGGATTTTATGATTCAAGGTGGAGACCCAACTGGAACTGGTATGGGTGGCGAGTCAATCTATGGTGAATCATTTGAGGATGAGTTCTCAGAAGAACTTTACAATATCCGTGGTGCTCTTTCTATGGCCAATGCTGGTCCAAATACCAATGGCAGCCAGTTCTTTATCGTGCAAAATCAACATCTGCCTTATTCTAAGAAAGAAATTGCTCGTGGAGGTTGGCCAGAACCGATCGCAGAAATCTATGCCAAACAAGGTGGAACCCCTCACCTAGACCGCCGTCACACGGTTTTTGGACAGTTAGCTGATGAAGTTTCTTATGCTGTCTTGGATGAAATTGCTGCTGTTGAGACAGGGGCCATGGACAAGCCAGTTGAAGATGTTGTGATTGAAACAATTGAAATCGAGGACTAAGATGAAAATCGGTGATAAGCTAAAGGGGCGTATTACAGGGATTCAGCCCTATGGTGCCTTTGTTGAGCTAGAGACGGGTGATACGGGGCTGATTCACATTTCAGAGATTCGGACAGGCTTTATTGAAAATATCCAAGAAGCCTTGAAAGTCGATGAAGAGGTTCAGGTTCAGGTAGTGGATTTAGATGAATTTACAGGGAAAGCCAGCCTTTCTATCCGCACTTTGGAGGAAGAAAAACACCAGTTTCCGAGACGGAGACGCTTTTCAAGCGACCGTTTTAACTACGGCTTCGCACCTCTCAAACGAATGATGCCAATTTGGACCAAGGAAGCCCTTCAACATTTGAAGAAGCAGAAGAATTAGTTAGAAATCTGTATTCTTTGTAATGTTAATATAAATTTGCTATAATAAGACCATGGAAGAAGAACAATTATTAAAATCAGGGGAGCGCATTAACCAGCTCTTTTCGACAGATATCAAAATCATTCAAAATAGAGAGGTTTTTAGCTATTCGGTGGATAGTGTTCTCTTGTCACGTTTTCCACGTTTTCCTAAAAAGGGTTTGATAGTGGATTTTTGCGCTGGAAATGGAGCAGTGGGGTTATTTGCTAGCACTCGGACTCAGGCACAGATTTTGGCTGTTGAGATTCAGGAGCGTTTGGCGGATATGGCTGAACGCTCTGTCCGTTTGAATTCTTTGGAAGAGCAGATGCAGGTCATCTGTGATGATTTGAAAAATATGCCTGCTTACATTCAGGGAAGTAAGGTGGATATGATTTTGTGTAATCCGCCCTATTTCAAGGTGGATCCTCATTCCAACTTGAACGAGAGTGAACATTATCTTTTGGCGCGCCATGAAATCACGACTAATTTGGAAGAAATCTGTCGTAGTGCCCAAAGTATTCTCAAGTCTAATGGACGGTTGGCTATGGTTCATCGTCCTGATCGACTTTTAGATATCTTGGATAGCTTACAACGGCATAATTTAGCCCCTAAGCGCCTGCAATTTGTCTATCCAAAAAGAGAAAAGGAAGCCAATATGCTTTTGATTGAGGCTATCAAGGATGGCTCAACAAGTGGCTTTAAGGTCTTGCCTCCTTTAATTGTCCACAATGATGACGGCTCTTATACGCCGGAACTCGAAGAGATTTATTATGGATCATAAGGCTTATATGTACGTGCTGGAGTGTCGTGATGGATCCTACTATACAGGCTATACGACTGATGTGAGAAGACGCCTCGCTGTCCACAATAGTGGGAAGGGAGCCAAATACACACGAGCACGCTTGCCAGTCAAACTCATCTATGCTCAAGGTTTTGCCAGTAAGGAAGAAGCCATGTCGGCAGAAGCCCTTCTCAAGCGTAAGAAGCGACCGCAGAAGGAGCAATTTTTATCTGAAAATCAAGATAGAAATTTACTCAGTTATTTTGAAGAGTAGTGGGGAGTCCTTTGACTCCTCTTACTTTTGTCAAAAAGCGAAAAAAATGCTACAATAAAGAGAATAAACAAAATGAGGTATTATCATGTCTAAGATTCTAGTATTTGGTCACCAAAATCCAGACTCAGATGCCATCGGGTCATCTGTAGCTTTTGCCTACCTTGCAAAAGAAGCTTACGGTTTGGATACGGAAACTGTAGCCCTTGGAACTCCAAATGAAGAAACAGCCTTTGTCTTGAACTATTTTGGTGTGGAAGCACCGCGTGTTATCACTTCTGCTAAAGCAGAAGGCGCAGAGCAAGTTATCCTGACTGACCACAATGAATTCCAACAATCTGTATCAGATATCGCTGAAGTAGAAGTTTATGGTGTTGTAGACCACCACCGCGTGGCTAACTTTGAAACTGCAAGCCCACTTTACATGCGTTTGGAGCCAGTTGGATCAGCGTCTTCAATCGTTTACCGTATGTTCAAAGAACATGGTGTAGCTGTGCCTAAAGAGATTGCAGGTTTGATGCTTTCAGGTCTGATTTCAGATACCCTTCTTTTGAAATCACCAACAACACACCCAACGGATAAAGTGATTGCTCCTGAATTGGCTGAATTGGCTGGTGTGAACTTGGAAGAATATGGTTTGGCTATGTTGAAAGCTGGTACCAACTTGGCTAGCAAATCTGCTGAAGAATTGATTGACATCGATGCTAAAACTTTTGAATTGAACGGAAATAATGTCCGTGTTGCTCAAGTAAACACAGTTGATATCGCTGAAGTTTTGGAGCGTCAAGCAGAAATCGAAGCTGCAATGCAAGCTGCTAACGCAGCAAATGGTTATTCTGACTTTGTCTTGATGATTACAGATATCGTCAACTCAAACTCAGAAATCTTGGCTCTTGGTGCCAATATGGATAAGGTTGAAGCAGCCTTCAACTTCAAACTTGAAAACAATCATGCCTTCCTTGCTGGTGCTGTTTCACGTAAGAAACAAGTGGTACCTCAATTGACTGAAAGCTTTAATGCTTAAGATTTTGGGTTTCAGTTCAAAATCGGAAAGTCTAGTTTGACTTATATCGAAAGGAGTTTCGGCTCCTTTTTTTCTAGGAGTGAAGCATGTTAGAAAATGGCGATTTGATACTCAATGAAAATCAAAGAGCAAACTAGGAAGCTATCCGTAAGCTGTACTTGAGTACGGTAAGGCAACGCTGACGTGGTTTGAAGAGATTTTCGAAGAGTATGATTTTTGTGAGAGATGAGTCAGATATGGGACAGGCCATCCAGGCTTCCACAGGCAACTATAACCATGTTGCCATTTGTTTGGATGGGATGATTTACCACGCTAGTGGACAGGCTGGTGTGGTCTGTCAAGAACCTGCAGACTTCTTTGAGTCCAATCATTTGTACGACCTCTATGTCTACTCAGAAATGGATATCCAGTCTGTGAAGGAAAAAGATTGCAAACATCTGGAAGCTCCTTATAATGCTTCTTTCTATACAGATGGACATGGTTTCTACTGTTCCCAGTATATGGCAGAAATTTTCCCCATTTTTGAAACTATTCCTATGAAATTTGGAGATGGGAAGCAGGACATTAGTGATTTTTGGAGAGAATATTACAGAGAACTAGGCCTGCCTGTTCCTATGAATCAAGCTGGGACCACTCCTAGTCAGTTGGCAGCATCGCCTCTGTTAGAATGTAAAGAAAGGAATCTTCATGATTCAGATTTTTAATCCATCTCGTTTGACGAGACAGCCTTTTTTTGGAGAATTGATCCGCTATCTGGACCAGCATGAGGATGTGATTTTGCGGGAAATTAAGGCTCAATTTCCAGATCTAGCAGTTGATAAACGCATGGAAGAATATATAAAGGCTGGCTTGATTCTACGAGAAAATAAGCGTTATTACCTCAATCTTCCTATGCTTGAGTCACTTGATAGTCTCGAACTGGATCAAGAGATTTTTGTCAGCGAAGATAGTCCGACCTATCAAGCTTTGTTGCAGAAGAGTTTTGAGACAGAATTACGAAATCAAACCAATGCCGCTATTTTAGTTGAAAAGACGGACTTTGCGAGATCAAAAATGACCCTGTCCAATTATTTCTACAAGGTCAAACATCAGTATCCTTTGACAGAAAAACAGCAGGAGCTCTATGACATTTTGGGAGATGTCAATCCTGAGTATGCTCTCAAATATATGACGACTTTTTTGTTGAAATTTCTCAAAAAAGACCAGCTTATGCAGAAACGCCGTGACATCTTTGTGGACAGTTTAGTTGTCCTAGGTTATATTGTCCAAAATGAAGATGGAAAGTATGAGTTGGCTATCGATTTTGATAAGGAAAGATTAACTTTCTACTTGGCGTGATTTCTTGTTTCTGAGCACATTGTTTGACTTTCCTTAGTATTCGGTATAAACTATATGTAACCGGTAACACATATCGGAATAAAACTAAAGGAGACAATCATATGTCACTTGAAAACAAATTGGAACAAGCAACAGGCGCTATCAAAGAAGGATTTGGTAAGGTTACTGGGGATAGCAAAACTGAAGCAGAAGGTGCTGTAGAAAAGACAGTTGCTAAGGCAAAAGAAGTAGTTGAAGATGCTAAAGGTGCTGTAGAAGGTGCCGTTGAAGGCTTGAAAAACGCTTTTAAATAAAGATAGAAAAAATCAAGGGTTTCATTTCCCTTGATTTTTCTATCTTATAAATAATTTTCTGCGACGGCTGCATCTCCTGGATAGGTTTCTTTCTTTCCTTGAACGATTTGGTAGCAATCTGCTCCCTTACCAGCAATAATAACTGCATCTAATTCGTGATTTGTGATAGCCATAGCTGCCTTGATGGCTTCTTGGCGATCCGCAATTTTTTCAACAGGATGATTGATATAGCTACTAATTTCATCCGCAATGGCCATTGGGTCTTCATAGTTGGGGTCATCAGCAGTTAGAAAGACTTGAATCTCAGGGTGTTGATTGAGGAGGAGGCCAAAGTCCTTACGACGACTTTCTCCCTTATTTCCTGTAGAACCTAGAACCAGAGCAATTTTTCCAGTTTGATGAGTTTCAACCACATTGATGAGTTTTTTCAGACTATCCCCATTGTGGGCATAGTCGATGAAGACCTTGGCTCCATTTTTCTGGGTGAGAACTTCCATACGACCAGGAACTCGGGTTGCAGCGATTCCTTTTTTGATGTCCTCAAGACTAGCTCCGAGACGGAGACAAGCAAGTCCTGCAGCAACGGCATTTTCTTGGTTGAAGTGACCAATCAGTTGGATATCATAGTCTCCAGCGAGTTTACCCATAGCTGAAAAACTAAAGGCTTTGGAATTCTCAATTTGGTTGCTTGACTGACTACCATAGAAATCATGGTCTTGATCTGCCACTTGTTCTTTCAAGACAGAAAAGTGATCCATGTCACTATTAATGATGACTGCTCGGCTATTTTCCATCAAGAGACGCTTGTGGTAGAAGTAGTCTTCAAAGCTAGGGTGTTCAATCGGGCCGATATGGTCGGGGCTGATATTGAGGAAAACTCCCACATCAAAGGTTAGACCATAGACACGTTTGACCAGATAGGCTTGACTGGAGACTTCCATGATGAGGTGGGTGCGGTCATTTTGCACAGCTTGATGCATCATATCAAAGAGGTCAATACTCTCAGGGGTTGTCAATGCAGACTTAAAGAAAGTCTTGCCATCTAGAGTTGTGTTCATGGTCGAGAGCATAGCAGGTCGATGCCCTTGAGATAAGATGTTATAGGCGAAATAGGCTGCTGTTGTCTTACCCTTAGTACCAGTAAAGGCAAGGAGTTTAAGTTTTTTCTGTGGATTGCCATAAAACTCCATGGCAATCAAACTCATGGCTTTCTTGATATCACTGACGATAATGGCAGGAATACCAACTTCATAGTCCTTTTCAGCCACACACCAATCGAGACCTTGAGAGATTGCAGAAAGAAGAAATTCCTTTTTAAAGGCAGCACCCTTGACGAAAAAGAGGCTCTTTTCTTTAGCCTTGCGGCTGTCATAGCAGATGGTGTCAAATATGACATTGCTGTAGTTGTAGTGATAATGTCCTTGGTCGATAATCTCACGGAAGAGACCATCTTTCTTTAATATATCTAATACGGTTTCAATCTTAATCATACTTTCTATTGTAAACCGAAAGTCGTAAATTTACAAGTAACAAGGAAAAGTTTATAATGGAAGATAAGGAACTTTTTCCTAGTTATCAAAATTGAATGAGGAATCTATGTCGCACGAAAACAATCACCAGCAGGCCCAGATGTTACGGGGGACTGCTTGGCTAACGGCTAGTAATTTTATCAGTCGCCTACTCGGGGCTATTTATATTATCCCTTGGTATATCTGGATGGGATCTTATGCAGCTACGGCCAATGGTCTTTTTACCATGGGCTACAATATCTATGCCTGGTTTTTGCTGGTTTCAACAGCAGGGATTCCAGTTGCGGTGGCCAAGCAAGTTGCCAAGTACAATACCATGCGAGAAGAAGAGCATAGCTTTGCCCTGATTCGGAGCTTTTTGGGCTTTATGACAGGACTAGGTTTGGTTTTTGCTTTAATCTTGTATGTCTTTGCTCCTTGGCTAGCAGATTTGTCTGGCGTGGGCAAAGACTTGATCCCAATCA
The DNA here is from genome assembly GCA_009496085.1 of Streptococcus mitis. Lineage (GTDB taxonomy): Bacteria > Bacillota > Bacilli > Lactobacillales > Streptococcaceae > Streptococcus > Streptococcus mitis_BY. The sequence goes on from WIJN01000002.1 coordinate 80,075, forward strand.
TGCAAAGCTTGGCTTGGGGAGTCTTGATTTTCCCATCTATGAGTGTTATCCGAGGATTTTTCCAAGGGATGAATAACCTGAAACCTTATGCCATGAGCCAAATCGCTGAGCAGGTCATTCGTGTTATCTGGATGCTTTTAGCAACCTTTATCATTATGAAGCTTGGTTCAGGAGATTATCTAGCAGCGGTTACCCAATCCACCTTTGCTGCCTTTGTCGGCATGGTAGCCAGTTTTGCTGTCTTGCTTTATTTCCTCTATAAAGAAGGAATGCTTCAAAAAGTCTTTGAAACACGAGATAAGATTGATAGCAAACACCTGTTAATGGATACGATTAAGGAAGCTATTCCTTTTATCTTGACTGGTTCGGCTATTCAGCTTTTCCAAATCTTGGACCAAAATACCTTTATCAATAGCATGAAGTGGTTTAGCAACTACAGTAATGAAGACTTAATTGTCATGTTTTCTTATTTTTCTGCCAATCCAAATAAAATTACTATGATTTTGATTTCTGTTGGGGTTTCGATTGGGAGTGTCGGTTTGCCGCTTTTGACTGAAAACTATGTCAAGGGGGACTTGAAGGCGGCTTCTCGTCTGGTTCAGGACAGCATTACCATGCTTTTCTTATTCCTGCTACCAGCAACGGTTGGAGTGGTTATGGTAGGGGAACCTCTTTATACAGTCTTCTATGGCAAGCCAGATAGTTTGGCTATGGGCTTGTTTGTCTTTGCGGTTTTGCAGTCTACTATTTTAGGCTTGTACATGGTCTTGTCTCCAATGCTTCAGGCCATGTTCCACAATCGCAAGGCAGTTCTCTATTTTATCTATGGTTCCATTGCCAAGCTAGTCTTGCAACTTCCAACAATCGCTCTCTTCCACAGTTACGGACCCTTGATTTCCACTACAATCGGACTCATCATTCCTAATGTTTTGATGTATCGTGACATATGTAAGGTAACAGGTGTTAAGCGCAAGGTGATTTTGAAGCGAACCATTTTAATCAGTTTGTTAACTCTTTTCATGTTTCTAGTAGTTGGGACATTACAGTGGATTTTAGGATTTGTCTTCCAACCAAGTGGACGTTTGTGGAGTTTCCTATACGTAGCCCTTGTTGGTGCCATGGGTGGCGGTGTTTATGGATTCTTGAGTCTTCGTACCCATTTGTTGGATAAGGTGATTGGAAAAGCCCAAGCAGATCGCTTACGAATCAAATTAAAAATTTCTCAATAAATTTTTATAAATAAAGGGAATAATTTGAACGTTTCTATCAAGGAATGATTAAATTATTCTCTTTTTTATTATTTTGTAGAATAATAACTAAAGTTTGTAGATAGTAATTTAATTTTTCTTAATTTTTACTTAAAAAACTATTGACTAAATAAAACTCAAGTTGTATAATAAGACAAATATTTAAATCAGGAGGTTCTGGAGATGAAAAAGTCTAAAGCCAAGTATGCAGCACTTGCAGGTGTCGTGTTAAGTGCAGGTATTTTATTGAGCGCGTGTGGAAATTCTAGCACAGGGTCAAAAACATATAACTATGTTTACGTAAGTGATCCATCAAGTTTGAACTATCTAGCAGAAAACCGTGCAACAACCAATGATATCGTGGTTAATTTAGTAGATGGTCTAATGGAAAATGACCAGTATGGGAACTATATCCCATCCTTGGCAGAGGATTGGAGTGTTTCTCAAGATGGTTTGACCTATACCTACAAACTACGTAAAGATGCTAAATGGTACACTGCAGATGGGGAAGAATACGCACCTGTAACTGCCCAAGATTTTGTCACTGGTTTGAAATATGCGGCTGATAAAAAATCAGAAGCCTTGTACTTAGTGCAAGAATCCGTTGCTGGTTTAGATGACTATATCACTGGTAAAACAACAGACTTTTCAACTGTCGGAGTTAAGGCTCTCGATGACCAGACAGTTCAATATACCTTGACACGACCAGAATCTTACTGGAACTCAAAAACAACATCAACTATTCTCTTCCCAGTCAATGCAGATTTCTTGAAATCAAAAGGGGATGATTTTGGTAAGGTAGACCCATCTAGCATTTTGTACAATGGACCTTTCTTGATGAAATCCTTTGTTTCAAAATCTGTCATCGAATTCAAGAAAAATCCTAACTACTGGGATGCTAAAAATGTCTTTGTAGATGATGTGAAATTGGCCTATTATGATGGTAGTGACCAAGATGCACTGGCTCGTAACTATGTAGAGGGAGCCTATAGTTACGCTCGTCTCTATCCAAATAGTTCAAGTTTTGAAGGGGTTAAAGAGAAGAATAAGGATAATATCATCTATAGCTTGCAAGATGCTACTTCTTACTTCTTAAACTTTAACCTGGATAGAAAATCTTATAAATTCACTTCAAAAACAAGTGATGCTGAAAAGAAATCGACTCAGGAAGCGGTTCTTAATAAAAACTTCCGTCAAGCTATTAACTTTGCCTATGATCGTACAGCTTACGGGGCTCAATCTCAAGGAGAGGATGGTGCAACTAAGATTTTACGTAACCTAGTCGTTCCTCCAAACTTCGTAAGTATCAATGGAAAAGACTTTGGTGAAGTAGTGGCTTCTAAGATGGTGAATTATGGCAAGGAATGGCAAGGAATCAACTTTGCAGATGCCCAGGATCCATACTACAATCCAGAAAAAGCCAAGGCTAAATTTGCAGAAGCTAAGAAAGAACTCCAAACAAAAGGAGTCCAATTCCCTATCCACTTGGATATGACAGTTGACCAAGCTGCTAAAAAGGGTGTTCAAGAGGCAAATTCTATGAAGCAATCTATTGAAGCAGCCTTAGGTGCAGAGAACGTTGTAATTGATATTCAACAACTCACTACTGAAGATTATGACAATACAAGCTATTTGGCTCAGACCGCAGCTCAGAAGGATTATGATCTTTACAACGGTGGTTGGGGTCCTGATTATCAAGATCCTTCAACCTACCTTGATGTCTTAAACATTAATTCTGGTGGTTTGTTGCAAAATCTAGGTTTAGAGCCAGGTGAAGCCAATGACAAGACCAAGGCTGTTGGACTGGATCTCTACACTCAAATGTTGGAAGAAGCAAATAAGGAACAAGATCTTGTAAAACGCTATGAAAAGTATGCTGAGATCCAAGCGTGGTTGGTAGATAGCGCTTTAGCAATTCCAAATGTTTCTAAGGGTGGAACACCAGTATTGAGAAAAACTGTTCCTTTCTCAGAACCATATTCATTAGCTGGTAATAAAGGTATTGAATCATATAAATACCTCAAAGTACAAGATAAGACAGTCACAAAAGACGAATATGAAAAAGCCAAAGAAAAATGGCTAAAAGAAAAGGAAGAATCTAATAAAAAAGCTCAAGAAGAATTGGCAAAACACGTCAAATAAGGATTTTTCCAGCAAAACGATGGTTTCGAAAGAAGCTGTCGTTTTTTATATAGTTTGAAACTATAACTAGCTCTTGAAAAGAAGAAAATGAGTTGATGAAAATAAGTGGTACAATAGTTACTATAGATTTGGAGGTATTGTATGAGCAAGGAATTACACATCAACACAATTTTGGCCCAAGCGGGCATTAAATCAGATGAAGCGACAGGAGCTTTGGTGACACCGCTTCATTTTTCAACGACCTATCAGCATCCAGAGTTTGGTCAATCTACTGGATTTGACTATACGCGCACCAAAAACCCAACTCGTAGTAAGGCGGAGGAAGTCTTGGCAGCTATTGAGTCAGCAGACTATGCCCTAGCGACTAGCTCAGGGATGTCAGCTATTGTACTGGCCTTTAGCGTCTTTCCAGTAGGAAGTAAGGTCTTGGCTGTCCGTGACCTTTACGGAGGTTCTTTCCGCTGGTTCAACCAAGTGGAACAGGAAGGCCGTTTCCATTTCACCTATGCCAATACAGAAGAAGAATTGATTGCCGAGTTGGAGAAGGATGTGGATGTTCTCTATATCGAAACACCAACCAATCCTTTGATGTTGGAATTTGATATTGAAAAACTAGCAAAATTGGCTCATGATAAGGGTGCCAAAGTGGTGGTGGACAATACCTTCTACAGTCCTATCTACCAACGTCCGATTGAAGATGGAGCAGATATCGTTCTCCATTCAGCAACCAAGTATCTAGCAGGCCACAATGATGTCCTGGCTGGAGTGGTTGTGACCAATAGTTTAGAACTATACGAGAAGCTTTTCTACAATCTCAATACGACAGGGGCAGTCTTGTCACCATTTGACAGTTATCAATTGATTCGTGGTCTCAAGACCTTGTCTCTTCGTATGGAGCGCTCAACAGCTAACGCCCAAGAAGTGGTTGCCTTTTTGAAGGATTCCCCAGCAGTTAAGGAAGTTCTCTACACTGGTCGTGGGGGCATGATTTCCTTTAAAGTAGCCGATGAAACACGCATTCCTCACATTTTGAACAGTCTTAAGGTCTTCTCTTTTGCGGAAAGTTTGGGTGGGGTAGAAAGTCTCATTACTTATCCAACGACACAAACCCACGCTGATATTCCAGCAGAAGTGCGCCATTCTTATGGTTTGACAGATGACCTCTTGCGCTTGTCTATTGGTATTGAGGATGCTAGAGATTTGATTGTAGATTTGCGCCAAGCCTTGGAAGGATAAGACAAAGATGGGAAAATATGATTTTACAAGCCTGCCCAATCGTATAGGGCACCATACCTATAAATGGAAAGAGGCGGAAACAGATAGTGAAGTTCTACCAGCTTGGATAGCGGATATGGACTTTGTAGTCTTGCCTGAAATCCGCCAAGCCGTGCAGACTTACGCTGATCAACTGGTTTATGGCTATACCTATGCCAGTGAAGAGTTAATCAAGGAAGTTCAAAAGTGGGAAGCTACACAACACGGTTACCACTTTGATAAAGAGGCCCTTGTCTTCATCGAGGGTGTGGTACCAGCCATCTCAACAGCTATTCAAGCCTTTACAAAAGAAGGCGAAGCGGTTCTGATTAACACACCTGTCTATCCACCTTTTGCTCGCAGTGTCAAGTTGAACAACCGTAGATTGATTACTAATTCTTTGGTGGAAAAGGATGGTCTGTTTGAGATTGACTTTGACCAACTTGAAAAGGATTTGGTGGAAGAGGAGGTCAAACTTTATATTCTCTGCAATCCTCACAATCCTGGTGGACGTGTGTGGGAAAAAGAAGTCTTGGAAAAAATTGGCCAACTATGCCAAAAACACGGTGTTTTCTTGGTTTCAGATGAAATTCACCAAGATTTGGCCCTCTTTGGTCATAAGCACCATTCCTTCAATACCATCAATCCTGACTTTAAAGAATTGGCTATCGTCTTGAGTAGTGCCACTAAAACATTTAATATTGCTGGGACAAAAAATTCCTATGCCGTCATTGAAAATCCTAAGTTGAGACTGGCTTACCAGAAACGCCAGTTGGCCAATAACCAGCATGAAATTTCAGGCTTGGGTTATTTGGCGACAGAAGCTGCCTATCGATACGGTAAAGATTGGTTAGAGGAACTCAAGCAAGTCTTTGAAGACCATATTAATTATGTGGTAGATTTATTTGGAAAAGAGACTAAAATCAAGGTTATGAAGCCGCAAGGAACCTACTTGATTTGGCTTGATTTTTCGGCCTATGACCTGACTGATGAAAGATTGCAAGAGCTGTTGAGAAATGAAGCCAAGGTTATCCTTAACCGTGGTTTGGATTTTGGAGAGGAAGGAAGTCTCCATGCCCGCCTCAATGTAGCTATGCCTAAATCTCTGCTGCAAGAAGTTTGTCAGCGGATTGTAACAACTTTTGCTAAACTTTAAAAATCCAGCCTTCTAGGAGAAAAGTCTTCCTAGGAGGCTATTTTCGTAGGGAATATGGTATAATGAAAAGATAAGGTACAGGTAAAAATATGGCTAAATTGATTCCCGGGAAAATCCGTATCGAAGGCGTTGCCCTTTATGAAACTGGTAAAGTTGACATCATCAAGGAAAAGAATAATCGGCTCTACGCTCGCGTTGCAGAAGAAGAACTGCGCTATAGTTTAGAGGATGATTTGGTTTTTTGTGCTTGCGATTTTTTCCAAAAGAGGGGCTACTGTGTGCATTTGGCAGCGTTGGAGCATTTTCTTAAAAATGATGAGCGTGGTCAGGAAATCTTGCAGAGTCTGGAAGAAGGTCATGAGGAAAAAGAAGCCGTTGAAACCAAGGTGACCTTGGGTGGCAAATTTTTAGATCGAATCTTGTCTCCAAGCCCAGACCGAGCATATGAATTATCGGCTGTGGGGCAGGTGGAAGCAGGAACCAATCATATCTTGTGGACCTTGAGAATCGGGCAAATCAATAGTCAAAAATACTATGTCATTCGGGATATCCCACTCTTTTTAAAAGTTGTCGAGCAGAGAAAGTCGTATATGATTGGCAAGGTCTATGAGGAGTCCTTGTCTTGGGAATCCTTTGATGAGGCCAGCCAAGAGCTTCTGACTTTCTTGCGTGGACTGATGGAGGAAGGACAGGCTCCAGACCTCTTTTTCCAAAATCAAGGTCGGCACCTCTTTTTCCCTCTGACCTTTTTTGAGCAGGGTGTGAATTTACTGATGACCTTGTCCCATTTTCAATTTGACCACCAAGTGGATAGCTATCAGGTTTTCTTTTTTCAGGATATGCATGCTGATGCTAATTTATTTGCCTTTACAGTAACAGAATACTCGGATTATTTTGAAATGGAAATCAGCGAGAGTCCACGGGTCAATGCCTTTTATCAGGGAGCTGTGCTTTTCCATAAAGGTCAGGTTTATTTTCTAACAGACCAGCAGATGCGTCTTCTCAAGGAAATCAAAGCGCTGCCTTTGGATCAGCATGGAAAGAAATACTTGCAATTTGATAGTAGTGATCGAGATAAGTTGGCTTCTTGTTTAACTCTTTTTAGCCAAATGGGGACCGTTTCAGCTCCAGAACGCTTACAAATCAAAACTTTTGCGCCCTCTTTTTACTTTGATAGGGAAGAGGATAATCGGATTCGTTTAGAAATTCAATTTGATTATGGAAATAGACAGGTATCTAGCAGACAAGAGCTAGAAGAATTACCATTTTCGAGTGATGCTGACTTAGAAGAAAGAGTTTTCCAAGCCTGTTTGGTAGCTGGCTTTGAAGCAGATTTTCAATCTTGGCGTCAGGCCCTAAAAGCGGAGTCTGTTTATCATTTCTTCCACGAAATCATTCCAGTATTTGAAAAACTCGGGAATGTTGACCTATCAGACAAGTTAGAAGAACTCTATAGCCTAGCAAGCCCTCAGGTGCAGATTACGTCCAAGGGAGGCCTCTTGGAAATCCAGTTTGATTTTCAAGATATTGCCCAAGAGGAAATTGACCAAGCCATGCAGGCCTTGGTTGCCGACAAGGATTTTTACATTGATTCGTCCAATCACGTCTACTTTTTCGATGAAGAAACCAAGAAAATTCGCCAAAATCTACAGGAACTGGGGCAGTTTGAATTAAAAGATGGGGCCTTGCAGGCTCGAAAATCCTTGGCCTACAGTTTAGCTCATCTTTTTGAAGGGCGTGACCGTGTTTCTTTTTCACAAGAATTCAAAAATCTGGCCCACGATTTGACGCATCCAGAGGATTTCCCTCGACAAGCAACTCAGGTTCAGGCTGATTTGCGAGATTATCAGGAAAAGGGAATCGGCTGGCTGCAAATGCTCCATCATTATGGTTTTGGTGGGATTTTGGCTGATGATATGGGACTTGGGAAAACCCTTCAGACCATTGCTTTTTTGACCAGTCAAGTGACAAAAGAAAGTCGGGTTTTGATTTTAGCACCGTCAGGTTTAATCTACAACTGGGCAGATGAATTTCAGAAATTTGCTCCACAGTTGGATGTGGCTGTTGTTCATGGTTTGAAATCTGGTCGAGAAGAGATTCTTGTCGAGAGCCATCAAATCTATGTGACGAGTTATGCTACCTTTCGTCAGGACAGTGATCTTTATCAGGGGATGGCCTTTGACTTCCTTTTCTTAGATGAGGCTCAGGTCATGAAAAATGCCCAGACTAAGATTGCTCAGACCTTGAGACAATTTGTGGTGCCGTCGGTCTTTGCCTTGTCAGGGACTCCTATTGAAAACCATCTAGGTGAGTTGTGGTCTATTTTCCAAATCGTCATGCCAGGACTCTTGCCAAGCAAGAAAGAATTTATGAAATTGCCAGCAGAGCGAGTGGCTCAGTTTATCAAGCCTTTCGTCATGCGTCGCAAGAAAGAAGAAGTTCTGACTGAATTACCAGACTTAATCGAAGTGGTTTATAAGAATGAACTGGAAGACCAGCAAAAGGCTATCTACCTAGCCCAGTTGAAACAGATGCGAGACCGTTTAGCTCAGGTGTCAGATCAGGAATTTCAGCGTAGTCGAGTGGAAATCTTGTCTGGTCTGATGCGCTTGCGTCAAATCTGTGACACTCCTGCCCTGTTTATGGAAGATTATCAGGGAGCCAGCGGCAAACTAGATAGTCTCCGAGACCTGCTGGTCCAGGTGGCAGACGGCGGACACCGTGTCTTGATTTTCTCCCAATTCAAGGGAATGTTGGAAAAAATTGAACAAGAACTGCCAGACTTGGGCTTGACATCCTTTAAAATTACGGGTTCAACCCCAGCCAAGGAAAGACAAGACATGACCAAGGCCTTTAACAAAGGAGAAAGAGATGCCTTTCTGATTTCTCTTAAGGCTGGTGGTGTCGGTCTGAACCTGACAGGTGCTGATACGGTTATCTTGGTTGACCTTTGGTGGAATCCTGCGGTGGAAGCGCAAGCCATTGGTCGTGCCCATCGGATGGGACAGGAAGAAACGGTTGAGGTCTATCGCTTGGTGACCAAGGGAACCATTGAAGAAAAAATTCAGGAACTACAAGAACAAAAGAAACATTTGGTGTCACAAGTATTGGACGGAACAGAGTCACGTGGGAGCCTGACCCTAGCAGAAATTAGAGAAATTTTGGGAATTTCTGAAGTCAGCACTTGAAAAATCAAGACAATACGCTATAATGAAGTGTTGAAAGGAAATAGAAAATGAAACAAGAACGATTTCCATTGGTGTCAGATGACGAGGTCATGTTGACTGAAATGCCAGTCATGAATCTCTATGATGAGTCTGATCTGATCAGTAATATCAAGGGTGAGTATCGAGATAAAAATTATTTAGAATGGGCTCCTATTGCTGAAGAAACACCAGTCAAACCGATTGACAAACAAGTAGAGAAAACTAAAAAGGCTCCTTTAGGGGTAAAAAAAGAAGGAAAGAGCTATGCGGAGGTGGCGCGTGAAGAAGCGCGTGCGGACTTGAAAAAGAAACGCTCAGCAAGCTATCTGACTAAGGACATTACTCCTACAAGACGCCATTCTCAACCAAGTCTAGTTAGACAGGGAAATCAACCTACCGCGCCTTTCCAAAAGGAAAACCCTGGTGAATTTGTCAAATATAGTCAAAAATTGACCCAGTCTCATTACATCTTGGCGGAAGAAGTCAAATCTATCTCTACCAAGAATGAAGAGGTAGCAGCACCTGCTCCAAAGAAAAACAACTATGATTTTCTGAAGAAGAGCCAAATTTACAATAAAAAAAGTAAACAAACAGAACAAGAACGTCGGGTTGCCCAAGAGTTGAATCTGACCAGAATTACAGAATAGGGGAGAAAACATGCCAAAGACATATCATTTTATCGGAATTAAGGGATCAGGGATGAGTGCCTTGGTCTTGATGTTGCACCAAATGGGACATAAGGTACAGGGATCAGATGTTGAAAAGTACTACTTTACTCAACGTGGTCTAGAGCAGGCGGGCATTACTATTCTTCCTTTTGATGAAAAGAATCTAGACGGTGATATGGAAATTATCGCTGGAAATGCCTTTCGTCCAGATAACAACGTCGAAATTGCCTATGCGGACCAAAATGGCATCAGCTACAAACGTTACCATGAGTTTCTAGGTAGCTTTATGCGTGATTTTGTCAGCATGGGAGTAGCAGGAGCACATGGAAAAACTTCAACTACAGGTATGTTATCTCACGTCTTGTCTCACATCACAGACACTAGCTTCTTGATTGGAGATGGGACAGGTCGTGGTTCAGCCAATGCCAAGTATTTTGTCTTTGAATCTGACGAATATGAGCGCCACTTCATGCCTTATCATCCAGAATACTCTATCATCACCAACATTGACTTTGACCATCCAGACTATTTCACAAGTCTAGAGGATGTTTTCAATGCCTTTAATGACTATGCCAAACAAATTACTAAGGGTCTCTTTGTCTATGGTGAAGATGTAGAGTTGCGTAAAATTACGTCTGATGCTCCGATTTATTATTATGGTTTTGAAGCAGAAGGCAATGACTTTGTAGCTAGCGAGCTTCTTCGTTCAACAACTGGTTCAACCTTCACAGTCCACTTCCGTGGACAAGAGTTGGGTCAATTCCATATCCCAACCTTTGGTCGTCACAATATCATGAATGCGACAGCCGTTATCGGATTGCTTTACACAGCAGGATTTGATTTGAACTTGGTGCGTGAACACTTGAAAACATTTGCAGGTGTTAAGCGTCGTTTCACTGAGAAAATTGTCAATGATACAGTAATTATCGATGACTTTGCCCACCATCCAACAGAAATCATTGCAACCTTGGATGCGGCTCGTCAAAAATACCCAAGCAAGGAAATTGTTGCAGTCTTCCAACCTCATACTTTTACAAGAACCATCGCCTTGTTGGACGACTTTGCTCACGCTTTGAACCAAGCAGATGCTGTTTATCTAGCCCAAATCTATGGATCTGCTCGTGAAGTAGACCATGGTGATGTTAAGGTAGAAGACCTAGCCAATAAAATCAATAAGAAACACCAAGTGATCACTGTTGAAAATGTTTCTCCACTCCTAGACCACGACAATGCTGTCTATGTCTTTATGGGAGCAGGAGACATCCAAACCTATGAGTATTCATTCGAGCGTCTCTTGTCTGACTTGACAAGCAATGTTCAATAGGAAGTTCTCATGGAAATTCCAATTAAGATTATTCAGGCAAGTAAGTCTGATTTGGCTGAGATAGAGGCACTTCAGGCATTATCTTTTCCAGCTGACAAGCAGCTGACTCCCCATATTTTAGAAGAAAGTATCCGTAAGTGTGCGGATACCTTTCTTCTAGCTAGGGATGAAAATCAGATTCTGGGCTATGTTCTAGGTGGTCCTTACCCACACAATCCGCAATGTCTAGAAATACATTCTTTGGTCATCAAGGCTGACCATCAGAGACAGGGCTTGGGAACGCTTCTTCTTGCGGCTTTGAAAGATGCGGCAGTTGAGCTGGAATACAGAGGTATTCGTTTGAATAGTCCTGATGATCTGCTTTCCTATTTTGAAATGAACGGTTTTATCGATGTAGAAGTGACAGATTCGCTTTATGCAGCTAGCCAGGGTGTTAGTATGATTTGGTTTAATCTCTTTTAGAGGAGGTACAATGAAAATTAGACCAGCAAGATTAGAAGATTTGGATCGTATCGTTGAGATTGAACTAGAAAATTTCTCGCTTGAAGAAGCCATTCCTCGCTCTGTTTTTGAGGCGCATTTGCGAGAAATTCGGACCTCGTTTCTGGTTGCAGAAAAAGAAGGCAGAATCATAGGGTACATAGAAGGGCCAGTTGGCCCCCACCGCCATCTGCAAGATCAGTCCTTTACAGAAGAGATAGAAGACCATAGTCATGATCCTGGTGGCTATATCTCTGTGACCTGTCTTTCTATTGCCAAGGAGACACAGGGTCTAGGACTTGGTCAGAAATTGCTAACTGCCTTGAAAGAACTGGCTCTTAAACACGAAAGAGAAGGTATTAATCTAACCTGTCATGACTATCTCATTGCCTACTATGAAAAACATGGATTTGTCAATGAAGGCCTGTCCCAGTCAACCTTTGCAGGGGAAACCTGGTATGATATGGTCTGGGAAGCTAAAAAATAGGCTAGAAAAGCATGCTAGGTTGCTTTTCTTTCGTTTTTAAGATATAATATTATGGATTGTCAACGAGGAGGAAAAACTTTTGAGTGAAAAATCAAGAGAAGACGAAAAATTAAGCTTTAAAGAGCAGATTTTACGTGATTTAGAACGAGTTAAAAAACATGAAGAAGATCAGGAAGAAGTTAATTTAGCTTCAATAAAACCCCAACTTTCTTCTAAAAATGATCAGTCAATAGAAGATTTGATGGAAGATTCTCTATCAGCTGTAGAGGATATTATGAGAAACGCTCCTACCGTGCCGACTCACCCCAGCCAAGATTTACCAGCTTCTCCATCAGATGAGATAAAAAGAGAAACTCTTACTGTTCCAAGCCACCCAAGTCAAGATGTTCCTTCTTCTCCAGCAGAAGAGGCTGCAAGACAAGCTTCACTTACTCCTAGTCACCCGAGTCAAGAAGGACCTTCTACTCCATCAGCGGAAGGAGTATCAAGACCAACTCCAGGACCTGTTAGCCCTAGAAACGTAGAAAAAGAATTTAATGAAATCCCAACAAGGGTAGCTGTTTCTTATAAGACAGAAGGTCAGAGAGAGGTAAAAAGAGAAGTTCCTACTTCAAAACCAGTAGTGGAAAAGAAAGCTGTAGAAGAAATGCCTGCAACTCCACGTCGTAGCCGTCGTGAGACAGTTCAGCCTACTAAGAAGAAAAAATCAGGATTCAAGGCCTTCTTCATTTCTCTGCTGATTTTCCTAGGTTTGATTTCAGCAGGTGGTTACTTCGGTTATCAGTATGTTCAGTCGTCTTTGCAGCCTGTGGATGCTTCATCTAAACAATATGTGACAGTGCAAATCCCAGAAGGAGCTAATGTTCAAACAATTGGTTCAACTCTTGAAAAGTCTGGCTTGATTAAACACGGAGTGATTTTTGCTTTTTATGCGAAATATAAAAATTATTCAGATTTGAAATCTGGCTATTACAATTTGCAAAAGAGCATGAGTACAGAAGACATTATCCACGAACTACAAAAAGGTGGAACGGCTGAAGCTCAAGAACCTGCGCTTGCGAATTTAACAATTCCAGAAGGTTATACGATTGATCAAATTGCACAAGCAGTAGGTCAATTGCAAGGTGAATTCAAAGAGCCTTTGACAGCTGATGCCTTTCTGGCAAAAGTTCAAGATGAGAACTTTATCAGCCAAGAAGTTGCCAAATATCCTAGTCTACTTGAAAGCTTGCCAACGAAAGAAAGTGGAGTTCGTTATCGTTTAGAAGGTTTCCTCTTCCCAGCGACTTACTCTATCAAGGAAAGTACAACGATTGAAAGTTTGATTGATGAGATGCTGGCAGCTATGGACAAGACTTTGGCGCCTCATTATAGTGCAATCAAGTCTAAAAATTTGACAGTCAATGAATTGCTAACAATTGCGTCACTTGTTGAAAAAGAAGGTGCTAAGACTGAAGATCGTAAGTTGATTGCAGGTGTCTTCTACAATCGCTTGAATCTTGGTATGCCACTTCAAAGCAATATTGCCATCTTGTATGCCCAAGGAAAACTTGGTCAGAAGATTAGTCTTGCTGATGATGCTGGAATTGATACGACAATTAATTCACCGTATAATGTTTATACGAAAGCTGGTTTGATGCCAGGTCCAGTAGATAGTCCAAGCTTGGATGCCATCGAGGCAAGTATTAATCAGACTAAGAGTGATAACTTATACTTTGTAGCTAATGTTACAGATGGTAAGGTCTATTATGCTACTACTCAGGAGGAGCATGATCGTAATGTCGCTGAACATGTCAACAGCAAATTAAACCAAACAAACTAAAATTATGTGATGATTCACATAATTTTCTTTAGAGAATATCATTAGAAGAAAGTTGAGAAAAATGGCAGAAAAAACATATCCTATGACCCTTGAGGAAAAGGAAAAACTTGAAAAAGAATTAGAAGAATTGAAATTGGTTCGCCGTCCAGAAGTGGTAGAACGCATTAAGATTGCCCGTTCATACGGTGACCTTTCTGAAAACAGTGAGTACGAAGCAGCTAAGGATGAACAAGCCTTTGTCGAAGGACAAATCTCTAGCTTGGAAACAAAAATCCGTTATGCTGAAATCGTAAATAGCGACTCAGTTGCTCAAGATGAAGTAGCGATTGGTAAAACAGTCACTATCCAAGAAATTGGTGAGGACGAAGAAGAAGTTTATATTATCGTAGGTTCAGCTGGTGCGGATGCCTTTGCAGGTAAAGTTTCAAATGAAAGCCCAATTGGACAAGCCTTGATTGGCAAGAAAACAGGTGACACAGCAACCATTGAAACACCTGTTGGTAGCTATGATGTAAAAATCTTGAAGGTTGAAAAAACAGCCTAAAAACAGAAAAGAAGGAGTGGGGAGGCAGTGCGCTTCACTCACTCCTTTTTCCATTTTAAATTGAATTGGAGACGTTATGAGTTCAAAGAAGAAAAAAAATAAGATGGAGCGTGGTCTGACTAATCGTCACGTGCAGGTTATGGCCATTGCTGGAACAATCGGAACAGGGCTCTTTTTGGGAGCAGGTCGCTCTATCAGCCTAACAGGTCCTTCCATTGTACTGATTTATATGATTACTGGGGCTTTTATGTTCCTCATGATGCGTGCGGTTGGGGAAATGCTCTACCAAGACCCTGAGCAACACACCTTTATCAACTTTATCACACGCCATTTGGGTAAGGGTTGGGGTTATTTCTCGGTTTGGTCTTACTGGCTATCTGTTGTCTTTATCGGTATGGCGGAAATCACTGCTATCTCTCACTATGTTCAGTTTTGGTTTCCTAGCTGGCCCAGCTGGATGATTGAGATTGGGTTTTTGACCATTCTAGCCTTGGTCAATCTGATTGCGGTGAAGCTCTTTGGGGAAGTTGAGTTTTGGTTTGCTATGGTCAAGATTGTGGCTATTTTAGCTATGATTGCGACAGGAGTCTTTATGGTCTTGACAGGCTTTAAGACACCTCATGGAGTAGCAAGTTTAGCTAATATCGCCGACAATTTCTCCCTCTTCCCAAATGGTGGAGTGAACTTTGTTATGGCTTTCCAGATGGTTTTCTTTGCCTACCTCATGATTGAGTTTATCGGGGTAACGACTTCAGAAACAAAAAATCCACGCCAGGTCTTGCCAAAAGCCGTTAAGGAAATTCCTCTACGAATCGTCTTTTTCTATGGTGGAGCTCTCTTGGCCATTATGTCTATTATTCCATGGCGTGAACTTGCTTCTGCTGATTCTCCCTTTGTTACAGTATTTGAATTGGCCGGTATCAAGTGGGCAGCAGCCTTGATTAACTTCGTCGTTTTGACCTCAGCAGCATCTGCTCTTAACTCAACTCTTTATTCAACAGGACGTCATTTGTACCAGATTGCCCATGATTCGCCAAATCCATTCTTAAAAGCAATCAAGGCAGATACTCTTTCTCGTCATAACGTGCCACAAAATGCCATCATCGCTTCAGCAATCTTGATTGCCCTAGCAGCCTTTATCAACGTATTGCCAGGTGTTTCAGATGCCTTTGCCTTGATTACGGCATCATCATCAGGTGTCTATATCGCCATTTATATCTTAATCATGGTGGCTCACCTTAAATACCGCAAGTCGCCAGACTTTATGGAGAATGGCTATCTCATGCCCCATTATCGTTTCCTAAATCCTCTAACCATGCTCTTCTTTGCCTTTGTCTTTGTAACCCTCTTTTTACAAGAGTCTACATTTGTCGGAGCAATCGGATCAGCTATCTGGATTATCGGTTTCGGGATTTACAGCCAGTGGAAATTTAGAAAATAGATTAAGGACTCATCAACTCAGGTTGGTGGGTTTTTGCTAGTTTGACAGTCTATTGAAATAAGACTATAATCAAGCTGTAACAATGTTTGAGGAGGTTTAGATGTACTTTAGATTGGAAAATAAGGAGTCTCAGAAAGCACAAGAAATTGGGAATTTGATTCGTGCTTATAACCGTTCAAAAAGAGAAGAGGCTGAAAGTGAGCCCCTTAATCTTTATGTCGAAGATGAAAAGGGCAATCTCCTGGCAGGTTTGATAGCAGAGACTTTTGGAAATTGGCTAGAAATCGAGTATTTATTTGTAAAAGAGGAACTGAGAGGGAAAGGAATCGGTTCAAAACTATTGCAGCAAGCAGAAACTGAAGCTAAGAATCGAAACTGTCGTTTTGCTTTTGTCAATACTTACCAGTTTCAAGCTCCAGATTTTTATAAAAGGCATGGCTACAAGGAAGTCTTTACCTTACAAGACTATCCCTACACAGGAAAAAGATTTTATTACCAAAAAGATTTGTAAGATGAATATGAAAGTATAAGGCAAAGAGGGGTTCTTGACATAAGTATGAAGGGGATTCTCGATAAATACCAGTTAAATCCTACAAATTGTGTCTTTCTAGACGATATCGAGGACAATACAATATTAGATGTGAAATCCTACGATGCTGTAGATGTTTTGAAAAAAATTGAATAAGCAGAAAACTCTCTATCTTTTTATGGTAGAGAGTTTTTTGTTAACAAAATGTTACAAAATGACAATTATATATTGCATTAAGTTGGATATATGATATAATAATGTTAAAGAGAGCGCAACTTTTTAAAACTATAAGGAGGACGAAGGTGGCTAAAAATTTAAAATTAAAATTAGCTCGGGTAGAGCTTGATTTAACTCAAGGTAAACTGGCAGAGGATGTTGGGGTGACGCGCCAGACTATTGGTTTGATAGAGGCGGGAAAATACAATCCCAGTCTCTCACTCTGCCAGTCCATTTGCAGATGTTTAGGGAAAACCCTAGACCAACTATTTTGGGAGGAAGAAGATGAAAAATAGAAAAAAACTTGTTATCAAAGATGAACGTACGGAAAAATTGGATGGAAATATTTC
Organism: Streptococcus mitis; assembly: GCA_009496085.1. Lineage (GTDB taxonomy): Bacteria > Bacillota > Bacilli > Lactobacillales > Streptococcaceae > Streptococcus > Streptococcus mitis_BY. The sequence continues at coordinate 96,941 of WIJN01000002.1, forward strand.
AGGAGAAATTCTCTTGGGTATGTACCTATTTTTGGCACTGGAAATTTTTGCCAAAGTTTATATTTTTAATTTAACGCTTCTGTCCTATTTACCAGAATTACTTTTATTGATTGGAGTCGGTTTGTATGCCATTATTCGCCGCATGTATGTAGGAATTGATATTCGAGATATTGTTGAGAATACTGGAAAAGAAAGAATTTTATCTGCTTTGGGATTTTCTATAGTGATTTTATTGATTGATATCGTAGGAAATCGCGAGGAACTGGTCAATCTATTGACTTGGAAGTACTCCCTAAAAGTGGTTCTAGCAGTTATCATCTATCTCGTTGGGAGTTATTCTATGGACCGAGTTATCCTATACTTGAATCGCAGAAATCAGCAAGTTTGGGAGGAAGAAGATGAAAAATAGATTTTTTTATTATCAATTACTAGACGAAAGAGAAGAACAACTGATCAATAAAGCGGGGGCTGAAAGTTTCTATATCTCTATAGCTTTCTTGATTTTATCTTATATGATTGCAGTATTAGCACCAAGTCTTTTTAATCCGAGAATGATTCTCATCATTATCATTATTGGAACTTCTTACTTTTTCGGCCGTGCTCGAGATTTTGGTGTGAACTACTATAGTCGTTTTCATTTTACAATTTTAGGGTGTTTGCTGGTAACTCTTGCTATTACGACTCTTTTGATGTTGCAGAATTATCAATTTAACATAGAAATTTATCAGCACAATCCTTTGAACGTTAAATACTTATCTGCTTGGGTCATTACTTATCTGATTTATCTTCCTTGGGTTTTTATCGGTAATCTCGGCCTTAAAAGTTATGGAGAATGGGCTCAGAAAAAGTTTGAACAAGATATGGATGAACTGGAGAGTGGTAAATAGCTTGTTACTCTTTTCTCAATCCAGCTAAAATGTGATATAATAGTACTAATTTATTGGAATACATGAAAGTTCTTGAAAATTTTCATGGGTTTCTAGCTAAGGAAGTAGGAAAAGTATGTATCCAGATGATAGTTTGACATTGCACACGGACTTGTACCAGATCAACATGATGCAGGTTTACTTTGACCAAGGGATTCACAATAAAAAGGCGGTCTTTGAGGTTTATTTCCGCCAACAGCCTTTTAAGAATGGCTATGCGGTTTTTGCAGGTTTGGAAAGAATTGTAAGCTATCTTGAAGATTTGCGTTTTTCAGATAGTGATATTGCCTATTTGGAGTCGCTTGGTTATCATGGGGCATTCTTGGACTATCTCCGCAATTTCAAGTTGGAGTTGACCGTTCGTTCTGCCCAAGAAGGGGACTTGGTTTTTGCTAACGAGCCTATTGTGCAGGTGGAAGGCCCTCTAGCTCAATGTCAGTTGGTTGAAACGGCTCTTTTGAACATCGTCAACTACCAGACCTTGGTGGCGACGAAGGCAGCTCGTATTCGTTCGGTTATCGAAGATGAACCCTTGATGGAGTTTGGAACACGTCGGGCTCAAGAGATGGATGCAGCTATCTGGGGAACACGCGCAGCAGTGATTGGTGGTGCTAATGGAACCAGCAATGTGCGTGCTGGTAAACTCTTTGATATTCCTGTCTTGGGGACCCATGCCCATGCCTTGGTACAGGTTTATGGTAACGACTATGAGGCTTTCAAGGCTTACGCTGCGACCCACAAAAACTGTGTCTTTCTTGTAGATACCTATGACACCCTTCGCATTGGGGTACCAGCTGCCATTCAGGTGGCGCGTGAGCTGGGTGACCAGATTAACTTTATGGGTGTTCGGATTGACTCTGGGGATATTGCCTACATTTCCAAGAAAGTCCGTCAGCAATTGGACGAGGCTGGATTTACAGATGCTAAGATTTATGCTTCAAATGACCTAGATGAAAATACAATCCTCAACCTTAAGATGCAAAAGGCCAAGATTGATGTCTGGGGTGTGGGTACCAAGCTGATTACAGCCTATGACCAGCCAGCTCTTGGTGCAGTTTACAAGATTGTTGCAATTGAAGATGAAAACGGACAGATGCGCAATACGATTAAGCTGTCTAATAATGCGGAAAAAGTGTCGACGCCAGGTAAGAAGCAGGTGTGGCGCATTACCAGTCGTGAAAAAGGCAAGTCAGAAGGCGACTATATCACTTATGATGGCGTAGATGTTGCCAGCATGACAGAAATCAAGATGTTCCATCCGACCTATACTTACATCAAGAAGACCGTTCGTAATTTTGACGCTGTTCCTCTCTTGGTGGATATCTTCAAGGATGGAAAATTGATTTACAACCTGCCTAGTTTGACTGAGATTCAGGACTATGCTCGTAAGGAATTTGACAAGCTTTGGGATGAGTACAAGCGCGTACTCAATCCGCAACACTATCCAGTGGATTTGGCGCGTGATGTATGGCAGGACAAGATGGACTTGATTGACAAAATGCGCAAGGAAGCCCTCGGTGAAGGAGATGAAGAATGAGTTTGCAAGAAACAATTATCCAAGAACTGGGCGTGAAACCAGTGATTGATGCCCAGGAAGAAATCCGTCGTTCCATTGATTTCTTAAAAAGATACCTGAAAAAACATCCCTTTCTTAAAACCTTTGTACTAGGGATTTCTGGGGGACAAGACTCAACCTTGGCAGGTCGTTTGGCCCAATTAGCTATGGAAGAACTGCGCGCAGAAACTGGAGATGACAACTACAAATTTATCGCTGTCCGCCTGCCATACGGAGTGCAAGCTGATGAAGCAGATGCTCAAAAAGCCCTAGCCTTTATCCAGCCAGATGTCAGCTTGGTAGTTAATATAAAGGAATCTGCTGACGCCATGACAGCTGCAGTTGAAGCGACAGGAAGCCCTGTTTCAGACTTCAACAAGGGAAATATCAAGGCTCGTTGCCGTATGATTGCCCAATATGCCCTTGCTGGTGCCCATAGTGGAGCGGTCATTGGAACAGACCATGCTGCGGAAAATATCACAGGTTTCTTTACCAAGTTTGGTGACGGTGGTGCGGATATTTTACCTCTTTTCCGCCTCAATAAACGCCAGGGAAAACAACTTTTGAAGGAACTTGGTGCAGACCCAGCCCTTTATGAAAAAATCCCAACAGCAGACCTAGAAGAAGACAAACCAGGTCTGGCTGACGAAGTTGCACTTGGAGTCACTTATGAAGAGATTGACGACTACCTAGAAGGCAAAACAATCAGCCCAGAAGCACAAGCAAGAATCGAAAACTGGTGGCACAAAGGCCAACACAAACGCTACCTACCCATCACCGTATTTGATGACTTTTGGGAGTAAAAACCTCCAGTGGAGGTTTTTACCCTGAGCCTAGAAATGAGAAAGCGAAGAAGGTCCGGGGGACCTTTTTACCCCGAGTTTAGAAATAAGAAAATGAGGAACCTCCAGTGGAGGTTTTCAGCCTCTCACCTTGAAATAAGAAAGTGAGAGAAGGTCTGGGGGACATTTTTACCCCGAGCATGTAAACAAGTAAGCGAGGAAGGTCCAGTGGATCTTTTTAGCTTGAGCCTTGAAATTCAAAAGCAAAACAAATTTCAATGCTGACTGGACAGAGAATCATCTATTAGAAAGCGAGGTAGTGACATGAAAGCTATCGGTACGCAAATCTTGCAGACAGACCGTTTGGTTTTGAGACGATTTGTGGAAAGTGATGCAGAAGCCATGTTTCAGAATTGGGCTTCATCTGCTGAGAATCTAACCTACGTCACCTGGGAACCTCATCCTGATGTCGAGGTGACTCGAAACTCGATTCGTAATTGGGTTGCCTCCTATACCAATCCCAACTATTACAAATGGGCCATTTGCCTAAAAGAAAACCCAGAGCAAGTGATAGGAGATATCAGCATCGTTGAAATGGATGAGAACGATTCTTCTTGTGAAATTGGCTATGTTTTAGGCAAGGCTTACTGGGGACTTGGGATGATGACAGAGGCCTTGAAAGCTGTCTTGGACTTTTGTTTTACTCAAGCAGGTTTTCAAGAAGTCAAGGCACGTTATGTCAGCCTCAATCCAGCTTCAGGTCGTGTCATGGAGAAGGCTGGAATGTCCTATCTCAAGACGATTACCAATGGTGTAGAGAGAAAAGGCTATCTTGCGGACCTTATTTATTATCAGATAAGTAAGAAGGATAGATAAGCTTAACATTTATTGCTTATCCGCTGTTCTTATTTTTTATTTACTATTTCATTTATCCTTTCTTTTTCCGAATAAATAGATAGAAGCATCAAATCTAGTAAATTAGATTAAAAAATGTGCTATAATGAAAGGAGAGAAAGTATGACTGTACGTCATCCGGGCATCAGCCCGACCAACGATTTGGTTGCTAAGAAGATTTTCAGCAATCCCGAAATCACTTGTCAATTTATTCGCGATATGTTGGATTTACCAGCCAGAAGTGTAACTATTTTGGAGGGAAGTAACATTCACGTCTTGCCTTCCCTGCCGTACTCGGCGCAGGATTTCTATACCAGTATAGACGTCTTGGCGGAGTTGGATAATGGAACGCAAGTAATTATTGAAATCCAAGTTCATCATCAGAATTTTTTTATCAATCGTTTGTGGGCTTACTTATGCAGTCAGGTCAATCAAAATCTAGAAAAAATTCGTCAACGTGAAGGTGATACTCATCAGAGTTACAAACACATCGCACCAGTATACGCAATCGCTATTGTGGATAGTAATTATTTCCCAGATGACCTGGCTTTTCATAGCTTTAGTATGCGAGAGGATTCGACAGGTGAGGTTTTAACCATCACAAACAATGGACAAGAAAACCATCTAGTCAAGATGGCATTCTTGGAACTAAAAAAATACAGAGAAACCAGTAAAGACGAGGTTCGCAAACCGTGGTTGGAGTTTTTCGGGAATAAACCCTTTACCCAAGCCCCCAAGCGAGTCATCAGTCAAGCAGACCAACTGCTGGACTACAAGAGCTGGTCTGAGGAGGACAGGAAAATGTTTAGTCAACTACGTATGCGTGAAGAACAAGCATTGTTAGCACAGGACTATGCCTTGGAACAAGCTGAGGAAAAGGGCTTAGAACGTGGTCTTGAACAGGGACTGGAGCGTGGAAAAATCTTTACCTTTCTAGACTTAGTCCACCAACATGTTTTAACTTCCGAATTTGCGAGTGAACAATTGGGAATGACCGTCGCTGAATTTGAGGTGCTGTTGCAAGACCATAACCAATCCTAGTTAAGATGGCGTTCTTGGAATTAAAAAAATACAGAGAAACCAGCAAAGACGAGATTCGTAAACCGTGGTTGGAGTTTTTCGGTAACAAGCCCTTTACCCAACAACCCGAGCAATCAGTAAAGCAGATTAACTGCTGAAATAAAAGAATGCTCTGAGAAGTAGTTTTTGTAAATCAGTAAGTCAATGACAGATTTTTCCGCGATAGATGGAAGAATCTGTTTTTTAGTTTACTAGATGTTAGCTCGAAAACGTAAGATAGCTTACCCTTTTACTCATGTTTTTTTGATTTCTTTGAAGTATTACCTGATTAAATTCCTATTTTTCCCTATCATTGTCCCTGTTTTTTCTGGAGTTTTGGGGCTATAATAGTCCTATCAAATCAAAGAATGGAGGAAGGTAATGGATAATATAATATTTTTTATCAGTGTTTTTCTTGCTGGAATTCTTTCCTTCTTTTCTCCTTGTATCTTACCCTTGTTACCGGTCTATGCAGGGGTCTTACTGGATGACAAAGATAGTTCTCAGGCTTCTAGTGGCAAATTTTCAATCTCAGTTGTCAGTTTATTGCGAACTCTGGCCTTTATAGCGGGTATTTCTTTTATCTTTATCTTACTGGGATATGGTGCTGGTTTTTTAGGAGACCTTTTGTATGCCTCTTGGTTTCAGTATATGACGGGTGCGGTTATCATTCTCTTGGGCTTGCACCAGATGGAAATCTTACATTTGAAGGGACTCTACAAGGAAAGAAGGCTACAATTAAAGAGACAGGGTCAAAAGGATAACGGCTATAGTCAGGCATTTTTACTGGGGTTGACCTTTAGTTTTGCTTGGACGCCTTGTGTGGGGCCGGTTCTTGGTTCTGTTTTGGCCTTGGCGGCTTCAGGTGGTTCAGGTGCTTGGCAGGGAGCTGGTCTCATGTTGATTTACACGCTGGGTTTGGCGCTACCATTTTTGGTTCTAGCTCTAGCCTCCAGCTATGTTTTGAAACATTTTCGAAAACTCCATCCTTATCTCGGAACACTCAAAAAAGTGGGTGGTTTCCTCATTATCGTGATGGGAATCTTGGTGCTTTTGGGAAATGCTTCTATTTTGACTACATTATTTGAATAGAGAGGAAAAAGAAATGAAAAAATGGCAAACATGTCTCCTTGGAGTAGGCTCAATCTGTTGCTTGGCAGCTTGTTCTGCTAAAAATGTGTCAGACGAAGCTACTATGAAGGAGCAAACCAAAACAGAACAAGTCAGTGCGCAAACTGCGACTAAAGGTCAGGCGGTTGCTGATTTTGAACTGACGGGAGTAGATGGCAAGACCTACCGCTTGTCTGATTATAAGGGTAAGAAAGTCTATCTCAAATTCTGGGCTTCTTGGTGTTCCATCTGTCTAGCTAGTCTTCCTGACACGGATGAAATTGCTAAAGATGCTGGTGATGACTATGTGGTCTTGACAGTGGTGTCTCCTGGACACAAGGGGGAACAAGCTGAAGCAGAATTTAAGAACTGGTACAAGGGATTGGATTATAAAAATTTCCCAGTCCTAATTGATCCATCAGGTAAACTCTTGGAAAGTTATGGTGTCCGTTCTTACCCAACTCAAGCCTTTATAGACAAGGAAGGCAAGCTGGTCAAAACGCAACCTGGTTTTATGGATAAGGATATGATTTTAAAAACATTGAAAGAAATGGGGTAGAGAAAGGCCATGAATGATAAAGTAAAATTGTTTGTCTTGGCAGGGATTTTTTTCCTAGCCATAAGCGGTTTCTATTTTCTATTGATGCGAAATGCAGGGCAGACAGATAGCTCGCAAATTGAGAAAGCATCAGTTAGCCAAGGAGGAAAAACAGTGAAAAAAACAGAAATTAGTAAAGATGCAGACTTGCATGAAATTTATCTAGCTGGAGGTTGTTTCTGGGGAGTTGAGGAGTATTTTTCTCGAGTTTCCGGGGTAACAGATGCCGTATCAGGCTATGCAAATGGTAGAGGGGAAACAACCAAGTACGAATTGATTAACCAAACAGGTCATGCGGAGACTGTTCATGTCACCTATGACGCCAATCAAATTTCCCTCAAGGAAATCCTGCTTCACTATTTCCGCATTATCAATCCAACCAGCAAAAATAAACAAGGAAATGATGTGGGGACCCAGTACCGTACTGGTGTTTATTACACAGATGACAAGGATTTGGAAGTAATCAACAAAGTCTTTGATGAGGTGGCTAAGAAATACGACCAACCTCTGGCAGTTGAAAAGGAACCCTTGAAGAATTTTGTGGTGGCTGAGGATTATCATCAAGATTATCTCAAGAAAAATCCAAATGGCTACTGTCATATCAATGTTAATCAGGCGGCCTATCCTGTCATCGATGCCAGCAAATACCCCAAACCAAGTGATGAGGAATTGAAAAATACCCTGTCACCTGAGGAGTATGCAGTTACTCAGAAAAATCAAACAGAACGGGCTTTCTCAAACCGCTATTGGGATAAATTTGAATCTGGTATCTATGTGGATGTGGCAACTGGCGAACCTCTCTTTTCATCAAAGGATAAGTTTGAGTCTGGTTGTGGCTGGCCTAGTTTTACCCAACCCATCAGTCCAGATGTTGCTACTTACAAAGAAGATAAGTCCTACAATATGACACGCATGGAAGTGCGGAGCCGAGTTGGAGATTCTCACCTTGGTCATGTCTTTACGGATGGACCTCAGGACAAGGGGGGCTTGCGCTACTGTATCAATAGTCTCTCTATCCGCTTTATTCCTAAAGATCAAATGGAAGAAAAAGGCTATGCTTATTTACTAGATTATGTCGACTAAGAGGGCTTTCTTAAGCAGTTAGAGGAGAATTTTGCTATACTGTACTAGTAAGTGACAAAGGAGAGAAGCATGACCTACACAATCTTAATCGTAGAAGATGAATATCTGGTAAGACAAGGATTGACCAAGTTGGTTAATGTAGCAGCCTACGGTATGGAAATCATTGGTCAAGCTGAAAATGGAAGGCAAGCTTGGGAATTGATTCAAAAGCAGGTGCCAGATATCATTTTAACCGATATCAACATGCCTCAGCTAAATGGCATCCAGTTGGCCAGTCTGGTCCGAGAAACCTATCCGCAGGTGCATTTGGTTTTTTTGACGGGCTACGATGATTTTGATTATGCCTTGTCTGCTGTCAAACTAGGTGTAGATGACTACCTGCTCAAGCCCTTTTCTCGTCAGGATATTGAGGAAATGTTGGGGAAAATCAAGCAAAAGTTGGACAAGGAAGAGAAAGAAGAGCAGTTACAAGATTTATTGACCGATAAGTTTGAAGGAAATATGGCCCAGAAAATCCAGTCTCATCTGGCTGACAGCCAGTTTAGTTTAAAGTCTTTAGCCAGTGACTTGGGTTTTAGCCCTACTTATCTGAGCTCCTTGATTAAGAAAGAGTTGGGCCTGCCTTTTCAGGATTATTTGGTGAGAGAACGTATCAAACAAGCTAAGCTCTTGCTTCTGACTACAGATTTGAAGATTTATGAGATCGCAGAAAAGGTTGGCTTTGAAGATATGAATTACTTTACCCAACGCTTTAAACAGATTGCGGGTGTGACACCTCGTCAGTTTAAGAAGGGAGAAGGTTGATGAATCGTTCTTCTCTCCTAGTCAGAATGGTTATTTCCATCTTTCTAGTCTTTCTCATTCTCCTCGCTTTGGTTGGGACTTTCTATTATCGATCTAGTTCATCAGCCATTGAGGCAACCATTGAAGGCGATAGTCAAACGACTATCAGCCAAACTAGCCACTTTATCCAGTCTTATATCAAAAAATTAGAAACCACCTCGACCAGTTTGACCCAGCAGACGGATGTCCTAGCCTATGCTGAGAATCCTAGTCAAGACAAGATTGAGGGAATCCAAAATCTGTTTTTGACCATCTTAAAGGCAGATAAGGACTTGAAAACGGTGGTACTGGTAACCAAATCTGGTCAGGTCATTTCTACTGATGACACTGTACAGATGAAAACTTCCTCTGATATGATGGCTGAGGCTTGGTACCAAAAGGCCATTCATCAGGGGGCTAAGCCAGTTTTGACCCCAGCTCGTAAATCGGACAGTCAGTGGGTCATTTCTGTTACTCAGGAACTTCTTGATGCAAAGGGAGCCAATCTGGGTGTGCTTCGTTTGGATATTTCTTATGAAACTTTGGAAGCCTATCTCAATCAACTCCAGTTAGGTCAGCAGGGCTTTGCATTTATCATCAATGAAAACCATGAATTTGTCTATCATCCTAAACATACAGTCTATAGCTCAGCTAGCGAAATGGAGGCCATGAAACCCTATATTGAAACGGGGCAGGGCTATACGCTAGACCACCAATCCTACGTCAGTCAGGAAAAGATTGCAGGAACTGATTGGACGGTGCTTGGCGTGTCATCATTGGAAAAGTTAGACCAGGTTCGGAGTCAACTCATGTGGACCTTGCTTGGAGCCAGTGTCACATCTCTTCTTGCCTGTCTCTGCTTGGTTTGGTTCAGTCTCAAACGCTGGATTGCTCCTTTGAATGACTTGAGAGAAACCATGCTGGAGATTGCTTCTGGTAATCAGAATCTTCGTGCCAAGGAAGCTGGTGCCTATGAACTGAGAGAGGTGACTCGCCAGTTCAATGCCATGTTGGATCAAGTTGATCAGCTCATGGCAGATATTCGCAGGCAGGAAGAAACGACCCGTCAGTACCAACTTCAAGCCCTATCAAGCCAGATTAATCCGCATTTCCTCTATAACACCTTGGATACCATCATCTGGATGGCTGAATTTCAGGACAGTCAGCGAGTGGTGCAGGTGACCAAGTCCTTGGCAACCTATTTCCGCTTGGCGCTCAATCAAGGTAAGGACTTGATTTCCCTGTCTGACGAAATCAATCATGTCCGTCAATATCTCTTTATCCAGAAACAACGTTATGGAGATAAGCTAGACTATGAGATTAATGAAAATCCTGCCTTTGATAATCTAGTCTTGCCTAAGCTGGTGTTGCAACCCCTTGTAGAGAATGCTCTTTACCATGGCATTAAGGAAAAGGAAGATCAGGGCCATATTAAAATTACTGTCCAGAAACAGGATTTAGGATTGGTCATCCGCATTGAGGATGATGGCGTTGGTTTCCAAGCTTCGGGTGATAGTAGTCAAAGTCAACTTAAACGTGGAGGAGTTGGTCTTCAAAATGTTGCCCAACGGCTCAAACTTCATTTTGGAGAAGATTACCATATGAAGATCGATTCTGCCCCTTTAAAAGGTACGACGGTTGAAATATGCATAAATAGAATAGAAACTAGTTAACTCCCAGTTCATTCTGGGAGTTTTATGCGTAATTGAGTAAGCTTTCTAGGTTGTCTATCTTGCTAAAAAGTGGAAAAAACGATATGATAGATAAAGACAAAAGAGGTATCAAGTATGAAGGAAAAAGACATTCAAAGAGAAACAAGCCAGATTGTAAAAGATGTATTAGAAAAGACCAATTTGAAGCAGGGATCAATCTTTGTTTTGGGCCTTTCTTCTAGTGAGGTGATAGGTGGTCAGATTGGAAAGGAATCCAGCCAAGAAATTGGCGAAATCATTGTGAAGACCATCCTAGATATCCTAGAGGAAAAAGGAATTCATCTAGCCGTTCAAGGCTGTGAACATGTCAATCGGGCTCTCGTTGTTGAACGTCAGGTTGCAGAGCAGTTTGGTCTGGAAATCGTCAGTGTCCTTCCTACCCTTCATGCAGGAGGTTCAGGTCAGTTGGCAGCCTTCAAGTTTATGCAAGATCCAGTTGAGGTTGAATTTATCAAGGCTCATGCTGGATTGGATATTGGAGATACCGCAATTGGCATGCATGTTAAGCATGTTCAGGTTCCGATTCGCCCTCTTTTGAGAGAGATTGGTCATGCTCACGTAACGGCACTGGCTAGTCGTCCAAAATTAATCGGAGGTGCGCGTGCGCACTATCCGCAAGATTCTATTAGAAAGTCGTGAAAATGAGAAAAACAAAACAACAACTAGAAAAGATTACCAAATATTCGATTCGTAAACTAACTGTTGGGGTAGGTCCTGTAGCCATCGGGGCCTTCCTTTTTGGTGCTAGTCCCCTTTTAGTGGATAAGGTGCAAGCCAATGAAGTTGGCGGTGCTCATAGCGTTCATTACCGTTATTTGGCGGAGCAGGAATTGACCGAGTCTGAAAAAGCCCTGATTCACCATGAAGTTCCTACAGAATTTCAAGATGATGATATTCTTTATGTAGTTTATCGTAAGAAGGCGACTACCAGTCAACAACTTCCCTATACAGGAAGTAAGGAACTAGCTTTGGCAGGTCTTGGTTTGGCAACAGCCTCGCTAGCAGTCTTTTTGGTGTCCAAAAAAGGTCGCAAAGAGGTTCTAGGTGTTCTCTTGATTGGTTCTTTAGGAGCTAGCACCTTTGTACCTTACGGGACATTTGCATTTGAAAATAAAGAATTACTTTCTTATAACCAAACTATTTCAGCCTCTACACATGAAGGTTTGGCTGAAGGGATTATCCATATTGATGGCTATGAATACATTGGCTACTTTAAGGAAGCAGAACTCCATCCATCAAAACCAGCTTCAGCTGAGAAGGCTCAGTTGCCAGTAGAAAAGCAAAATGCAAATGAAATCGAGAAAACAGAAGTAGTTCAAGAAAGCCCTGCTGTTACTCCAGAAACTGTCATCGAAAAACCTGTAGTAGAGAATCCAGTTGCTCCTGCTGTTGAAGCAAAACCAGTTTCTGAGCATCCTCAGGTTAGACAGGAAGAGAGCTTGGTGGAGATTCCGTTTGAAACGATCACAAGCCTAGATGCGAATCTAGCAGAAGGACAGACTCGTATCGTCACAGCTGGAGTAAATGGTAAGCGTCGCCTTGTAACCAAAGTATCGATGGTTAATGGTCAGGAAGTTAGAGAAGTCATCGAAGACCAAGTGGTTCAAAAACCTGTTTCGCAGGTCATTGCAGTCGGAACGAAGAAAGAGGTGCAACCTACTCCAAACCCACAAGCTGAACCAACTCATCAAGTAGCTAAAGGGACGCAAGAGGAAGGCAAAGAAGGTCAATCCTTAACGCAACCCGAATTGCCAGAAGCTACAGTAGAGTCTAAAGGAACTCAAGAATCTGGTAAGGAAGGCCAATCCTTAACGCAACCCGAATTACCAGAAGCTCTAGTAGAAGCAAAAGGTACTCAAGAGGAAGGTAAAGATGGTCAATCTTTAACGCAACCGGAACTACCAGAAGCTCTAGTAGAGTCTAAAGGAACTCAAGAGGCAGGCAAGGAAGGTCAATCTCTAACGCAGCCAGAATTACCAGAGGCTACAGTAGAATCTAAAGGTACGCAAGAAGCAGGAAAAGAAGGCCAATCTTTAACGCAGCCAGAATTGCCAGAGGCTACGGTAGAGTCTAAAGGAACTCAGGAGACAGGTAAGGAAGGTCAATCTTTAACGCAACCAGAATTGCCAGAAGCTACGGTAGAGTCTAAAGGAACTCAAGAGGCAGGTAAGGAAGGTCAATCTTTAACGCAACCGGCCTTGCCAGAAGCTCCAGTAGATGCCAAAGGAACCCAAGAAGAAGGAAAAGCAGATCACTCTTTAATCCAACCGGACTTACCAGAAGCTCCAGTAGATGCCAAAGGCACTCAAGAAACAGGCAAGGAAGGTCAGTCCTTAACGCAACCAGAATTGCCAGAAGCTAGGGTAGAGGCCAAAGGCACTCAAGAGGCAGGCAAGGAAGGTCAATCTTTAACCCAACCTGCATTACCAGAAGCTACGGTAGAGGTCAAAGGTACACAAGAGGAAGGCAAAGCAGGCCAGTCCTTAATCCAACCAGAATTGCCAGAAGCTACGGTAGAGTCTAAAGGAACTCAGGAGGCAGGTAAGGAAGGTCAGTCCTTAACGCAACCGGCCTTGCCAGAAGCTACGGTAGAGTCTAAAGGAACTCAAGAGGCAGGTAAAGAAGGACAAGCTCTTGTACAAGAACAGTTACCTGAGTATAAAGTAACTGAGGGAACCCTTGTTGAAACATCAACTACAGACTTAGACTACAAAACTGAAACGATTGAGGATCCAACCAAGTATACGGACGAAGAAACTGTCGTAAGAAATGGTGAAAAAGGAAGTCAAGTTACTAAAACAACTTATAAAACAATAGAAGGTGTTAAAACTGATCAAGTTCTTTCAACTAGCACAGAAGTCACCAAGGAACCTGTTGACCAACAGGTAAGTCGTGGGACAAAACCAATTGAAGGAACTCTTGTAGAAGAAAGTCTGGAAAAGATTCCATTTAAGGAAGTTATTAAAGAAGATGACCAACTGAAAAAAGGCTTAGAAGTTGTAGCTCAAGAAGGGAAAGAAGGTCAGAAAAAAATCACCAAGACCTTTAATACCATCAAAGGAGTTAAAACAGAGGACGCTCCAAAAGTAACAGAGGAAATCCTTGAGGAACCTCAAGATCGAATTTTGAAACGTGGTACTAAGAGCTTTGAAAAACCAGTATTGACCATCACAGCAGTTGAATCTAAGGATTTGAAGCGTACTTCAGATGTTAAATACAGTCTAGAAAATCCAAGTAAGGCGGCCATTAAATCTATCACCCTAACTCTGAAAAAAGGTGATGAGATTGTGAAAACCTTGAATGTTTCACCTGACAACTTGACAGCTAGCCTGACAGATTTGCAATACTACAAAGATTATAAGATTGAAACTAAGATGGTTTATGACCGTGGTGAAGGCGATGAGGAAGTAGTTCTGAAGGAAGAACCGCTAAGAATTGACCTCAAAAAAGTTGAAATCAAAAACATTAAAGAAACAAGCTTGATGAGTGTGGACGCTGACGGTAATGAGACAGATACTAGTTTGCTGACAGAAAAACCAGCTGATGTGGCTCCGCTTTATCTACGAGTTACAACTCACGACAACAAAGTTACAAGACTTGCTGTTGACAAGATTGAAGAAGTAGAAAAAGACGGAAAAACTTTATATAAAGTTACTGCCAAAGCACCAGACTTAGTTCAACGTAATGCTGATAACACACTTAGCGAAGAGTATGTTCATTACTTTGAAAAACAAAAATCAAAAGAAGGTAACGTTTACTACAACTTCAACGAGCTTGTAAAAGATATGAAAGCTAACCCTAGCGGTGAGTTCAAACTTGGTGCAGATCTAAATGCAGCTAATGTACCAACTCCAAATAAAGAGTATGTTCCTGGTACATTTAAAGGTAAGTTATCAAGTGTTGACGGACAACGTTATTCAATCCATAATATGTCTCGTCAATTATTTGGTGGTATTGAAGGTGGTTCAGTTAAAGATGTTAACTTGGCTAATGTTGATATTAATATGCCTTGGATTGATAATATTTCTGCTCTTGCTAGAACTGTCAAAAATGCTACGGTTGAAAACATTAAAGTAACTGGTAGTATCCTCGGTAGAGATGGAATTGCTGGTATTATTAATAAAGGCGATACTGGAGCTCAATTAACAAATGTTGCATTCATCGGTAATCTTACTGGTGTTGGTAACAGAGGTTGGGATTTCGGTGGAATTGCTGGAGAACTTTGGAAAGGTAATATAGATAAAGCTTATGTAGAAGCTAATATGGTAGCTAATAAAGCTCGTATCGGTGGTCTTGTTGCTAGAACGGACAACAGTGGCGACCCTAACGGAATCGGTAAATACGGGGCTGTACGTAATGCTGTTACAAAAGGAACTATTAAAGTAAAAGATCCTGTTGAAACAGGTGGATTCATCAGTAAAAACTGGGCATGGGGTAAAGTTGCTGATTCTGTGTCTATGATGAAAGTTGAAAATGGTGAAGTGTTCTATGGATCTAAAGATATTGACGAAGATGGTGGATATTTCTCAAATAACGCATTAGAACGTAACTTCATCGTGAAAGATGTAAGTACAGGTAAGCGTTCATTTAAATTCTCTGTTTCTAACCGAATTAAAGAAGTTTCTCAAGAAGAAGCTGACCAGAAAATTGCAACTTTAGGAATTACAGCTAATGATTATGTTATCAATCCTCTTGTTTCAGACACACTAAATAATGTAAAACCAAAATCTGACACTTACAAAGATACTCAAGACTACGATGCATCTCGTGAGCTTGCTTACCGTAACATCGAAAAACTTCAACCATTCTATAACAAAGAATGGATCGTCAACCAAGGGAACAAGCTTGCAGCTAATAGTCCATTAATGACTAAAGAAGTCTTGTCTGTTACGGCGATGAAAGGCAATGCCTTTGTCACAGACCTTACAGATGCGGACCATATTTTTGTCCACTACGCAGATAAGACAAAAGACATCTTTACAATTTCACCGAAAGAATCTAAAGTTAAACAAGTGAAAGAATACAGTGTCGCTGAGCTTGGTGAAGTTGTTTATACACCAAATATGGTGGTTAAAGATCGTGCAGATTTAATCAGCGCTATCGAAAGCAAGTTAAGTCCAGTTGAACTGCAATCTGACCCGATTTACCAACATTTGGGCAGAACTGGTGGCAACAAAGTCAATGCAATTAAGGATTTGTACTTAGAAGAAAGCTTCAAGTATGTTAAAGATAATCTGACTCAATTTGTTACGAAGTTAGTGGAAAATGAAGATCACCAACTTAACACAGATGAAGCTGCTAAACGTGCTTTGATTAAGAAAATTGATGACAATAAGGCTGCAGTTCTTCTTGGTTTGTCTTACCTCAACCGTTACTACGGTGTTAAATTCGATGACTTTAATATTAAAGAGTTAATGTTATTCAAACCGGACTTCTATGGTAAGACTGTTAGTGTCTTAGACTTCTTGATTAAAGTTGGTTCTAAAGAAAGTAACATTAAAGGTGATAGAACTTTAGAAGCTTATCGCGAAACTATCGGTGGAACTATCGGTATAGGTGAGTTAAACAGTTTCTTAGACTATAACATGCGTCTATTCACAAGTGATACTGACTTAAACGATTGGTTCATAAAAGCAACTAAAGATAATGTATATGTCGTTGAACCAAAAACAACAACTCCTGAATTTGCCGATAAGAAACACAGAGCATACGAAGGATTAAATAATGATGTTCACGGTAAGATGATTCTGCCACTTCTGAACTTAAAAGATGCTCACATGTTCTTAATCTCAACATATAACACTATGGCTTACAGTTCATTTGAGAAATATGGTAAGAACACAGCAGCAGAGCGTGAAGCATTCAAGAAAGAAATCGATAAAGTAGCAAAAGCTCAACAAAATTATCTAGACTTCTGGTCTCGTTTATCATTAGATAAAGTTCGTAACCAACTGCTTAAGAGCAACAACATGGTACCAACACCAGTACTAGATAACCAAAACTATCCAGAAGGTACTGACAAATACGGTCACACTAATAGCGGTAAAGATGTCGCTCCAGTTCGTGAATTGTACGGACCAACAGGTCGTTACCATGCTACTGACTGGCGTATGGGAGCTGTAGCTCGTATCTACGGTAATCCTTATAAGGATGATTCAGTCTTCTTCATGGTTACCAATATGATTAGTGACTTTGGTATCTCTGCATTTACTCATGAAACGACTCACGTAAACGACCGTATGGTTTACTTAGGTGGTTCTAGACACCGTGAAGGAACTGACTTAGAAGCATTCGCACAAGGTATGTTACAATCACCTGCTGAAACAAGTCCAAACGGTGACTTTAAAGCACTAGGATTGAACATGGCCTACGAACGTCCAAATGATGGAAATCAATGGTATAACACTAATCCAAACGACCTCACTTCTCGCGCTGAAATCGATCATTACATGAAAGGTTTCAATGATACGCTCATGCTTCTTGACTACCTTGAAGGAGAAGCCGTTATTGATAAACAGGATAAAGCCTTAAATAGTGCTTGGTTCAAGAAAGTGGATAAAAAATTACGTAACGCTAATACGAAGAACCAGTATGATGAGGTTCGTGATCTGAATGCAGAAGAAAAAGAATATAACTTAACTTCTGTTAACGATCTAGTAGACAAGAACTTCATGACCAAACACGGTCCTGGTAATGGTACTTATGACCCAACTGGATTTGGCTCTGCCTATGTAACGGTGCCTATCACTGCTGGTATCTATGGTGGTAATACAAGTGAAGGAGCTCCAGGAGCAATGTCATTTAAACATAATACCTTCCGTATGTGGGGTTACTATGGATACGAAAAAGGATTCTTAAACTATGCTTCTAATATGCTGAAAAATGAATCTAAACAAGCAGGTCATGCTACTCTAGGAGATGACTTCATCATTAAGAAAGTTTCTGATGGTAAATTTAGTAGTCTAGAAGATTGGAAGAAAGCATACTTCAAAGAAGTTGTTGATCAAGCGAAAGCAGGATTTAACCCTGTTACAATTGACGGTACTACATACAGTAGTTACGACGATTTGAAGAATGCATTTGCTGCAGCTGTCGATAAAGATAAAGCAACTCTTAAAAATGGATCAGTTAAAGCTGACAATACTGTTGCACTGAAAGAGAAACTCTTCAAGAAACTTCTTCAACAAACAAACAGCTTTAAAACTTCAATCTTTAAATAATCGAAAACTCTCATCTGCTTTGCGGATGAGGGTTTTCTTATTTTATGCTATACTTAAGGTATGCATAGAAAAACAGTGATTGATTTTAGGGCTTTGGGGGAGAGATACACCTTTACCCAGCCTATTAAAGAGTTAAAAACCAGAGATTTAGCAGAAGTGGCAGACTTGTTGGCACAAGTGGAAAGCTACCAAGAGCAGGGCTACTATGTGGTGGGCTATGTCAGCTACGAGGCTGCACCTGCTTTTGAGGAGAAATTAGCAGTTCATCAAGCTCCTTTACTGGCAGAGTACCTGCTATATTTTACAGTTCATGATAGCGTAGAAACATCCCCTATTCCTCTGATTTATGACGAGGTTGATTTGCCTTCAAATTGGCAGGAAGTAACGTCTGCAGAGGACTATGAAAAGGCTATTGCACAGATACATCATCATTTGCGGCAGGGAGATACCTATCAGGTCAACTACACTGTCCAACTCAAGCAGGACTTAAGTGCCAATCCTTTTGCCATCTACAATCGTATGGTGGTAGAGCAGGAGGCGGGCTACAATGCCTATGTTGAACATGACGAGATGGCAGTGATTTCCATGAGTCCAGAGCTCTTTTTTGAGCAAAATGACCGCGAGTTGACAACGCGACCAATGAAGGGAACAACTCAGCGTGGCATGACTGACCAAGAAGACTTGGAGCAGGCCAGTTGGTTGGAGCAGGATCCTAAAAATCGCTCTGAAAATATGATGATTGTGGATCTCTTGCGCAATGATATGAACCGCATTTCTGAGGTGGGGAGCGAGCATGTGGAGCGTCTGTGTCAAGTGGAGCAGTATTCTACTGTATGGCAGATGACTTCGACCATCAAGAGTCAGTTACGAGAGGATGTGGATTTGGTTACCATTTTTCGCTCTCTCTTTCCTTGTGGTTCCATAACGGGTGCTCCGAAAATTGCGACTATGGAAATCATTAAGGACTTGGAGCCGCAACCTAGAGGAGTCTACTGTGGAACCATTGGTCTCTTGCTTCCAAATGGACGACGGATTTTTAATGTGGCCATTCGTACCATTCAACTTAATCAAGGGAAAGCCATCTATGGAGTAGGCGGAGGCATTACATGGGATAGCACATGGGAATCTGAATACCGCGAGGTTCATCAAAAGGCTGCTGTTCTCTATCGTAAACAAGCTCGTTTCAAACTGATTACTACAGGGAAAATCAGCCAGAAGAACTTATTGTTTGAAGAACAACATTTGGAAAGACTGAGAAAAGCTAGTCGATATTTTACCTTTCCTTTTGATGCAGAAGACTTAAGACAAAAGATAGAGGAAGAGTGTCAGGCTTGTGATGCTAATCAAGACTACCGTTTGCGAATTAGCCTTAGCAAATCTGGAGAGATAGAAGTCGATCGTCAAGTATTGGAACCTCTCAGTCCAACCTTCTGCCATGTCCAACTCTGTCTTCAGGAATCCAATTTGCAGCAAGCATTTACCTACTTTAAAACAACTCATAGACCGCATTTGAGCCTAGGGGAGCAAGAGATCATTTACCACAATAAGTCTGGAGAACTTCTTGAAACCTCTATCGGAAATTTAGTTCTGAAAATCGATGGGAAACTCTATACACCGCCTATCCGACTGGGAATCTTACCAGGAATTTATCGCCAGTATTTACTAGAAACAGGACAGGTAGAAGAGAAAGTCTTGACCTTGGCAGATTTAGTCCAAGCAGAAGCTATTTACGGTTGTAATGCAGTGAGAGGCTTGTATGAACTAAGCCTCGAGGATAACTAGATGAAACTGATATTTTTACACGGGTTAGGGCAGTCAGCAGAGTCTTGGGGAGAGGTTCAGAATCTACTGACAGATTATTCTTCTGAGGCTATCGAGTTGTTTCCTTCTGGAGTTAGCAACTATCAACAAACCAAGGAGCGAGTTTATCAGCATCTAGTTCAAGAGACAGAACCTTTTATTTTGGTTGGATTGTCCTTAGGTGCTGCCCTGGCACTAGAACTATCTAGTTACGATTTACCAAATCTTCGAGCTTTGGTTCTGTCAGGATGCCCTCTAAAATTAGCAGGGAATATCCTATTTTATGTTCAGTTGCTGATATTTAAATTACTTCCCAAAAGAGTATTTGAAAAACAGGGAGCAGACAAGGATCTTATGGTCGGAGTTTCCGAAGAATTAAAAACACTTGATTTAAGGGAAATTGCACGGAATTGTCCCTATCCAAGCTTGTTAATTTGTGGTAGTCAGGATAAGCCTAATCTCAGTTCAATGAAAACTATTCAAGAACTGATGCCAAATTCTCAGTTTCAGATTATCCCTGACGGCCCTCATATTCTGAATAGAGCTAAACCAAAAGAGTTTGCAGAAATAACCAGAGATTTCCTTGAAATGCTGAAATAAGTTTGATAAAATAATATTGAAAACGATATCATAATTATGGGAGAAAGAAATGAACAAACGTCTATTTTTAAAAATGAGTCTGGCTACCCTGCCAGCTTTAGCCTTGTTTTCACAACCTGTGTTAGCAGAAGAAAACGTTCATTTTTCTAGTTGTAAGGAAGCTTGGGCGAATGGATACTCGGATATTCACGAGGGAGAACCAGGATATTCTGCCAAGTTAGACCGTGATCATGATGGTGTGGCTTGCGAATTGAAAAGTGCTCCTAAGGGTGCTTTTAAAGCAAAACAAGCGGCTACAACTCAAACTGATACAAATTCATCCACAGCAAGTGGTTGGGTTAAGCAGAACGGTGCTTGGTACTATTTTAATGGAAATGGAAATCTAGTGAAAAATGCTTGGCAGGGAAGCTATTACCTGAAAGCTGATGGTAAAATGGCACAGAGCGAATGGATTTATGACTCTTCTTATCAAGCTTGGTATTATTTGAAATCAGATGGTTCTTATGCAAAGAATGCATGGCAAGGAGCTTACTACCTTAAATCAAACGGTAAAATGGCACAAGGTGAGTGGGTTTATGATTCTTCTTATCAAGCCTGGTATTACTTGAAATCAGATGGTTCTTATGCTCGCAATGCATGGCAAGGAAACTACTATTTGAAATCAGATGGCAAAATGGCTAAAAATGAGCGAGTTGATGGAGGCCGCTACTATGTAGATGCCTCAGGTCTCTGGAAACCATAAGTCGGGATAAAATCCAGAAAGCTAATGCAAACCTTTGCATAAACGATTAGTTTTTGTTATACTATATCTGTAAGCATTTTCAATTAATTTATAATGAAAAAGGAGAATAAGATGAGTCAAAAGATTATTGGGATTGACCTTGGTGGAACTTCTATCAAATTTGCAATCTTGACAACAGCAGGAGAAATCCAAGAAAAATGGTCTATCAAGACCAACATTTTGGATGAGGGAAGTCATATCGTAGATGATATGATTGAGTCTATTCAACACCGTTTGGACTTGCTTGGATTGGCAGCAGCGGACTTCCAAGGTATTGGAATGGGATCACCAGGTGTGGTTGACCGTGAAAAAGGAACTGTTATCGGGGCCTACAACCTTAACTGGAAAACCCTTCAACCAATTAAAGAAAAAATGGAAAAAGCCTTGGGTATCCCATTCTTCATCGATAATGATGCCAACGTGGCAGCTCTCGGTGAGCGCTGGATGGGTGCTGGAGATAACCAACCAGACGTTGTCTTTATGACACTTGGTACTGGTGTTGGTGGTGGTATCGTTGCAGAAGGTAAATTGCTTCACGGTGTTGCTGGTGCAGCAGGTGAGCTTGGCCACATCACTGTTGACTTTGACCAACCAATCGCATGTACCTGCGGTAAAAAAGGTTGCCTTGAGACAGTTGCTTCAGCAACAGGTATTGTCAACTTGACTCGTCGTTATGCCGATGAATACGAAGGTGATGCAGCCTTGAAACGCTTGATTGATAACGGAGAAGAAGTGACTGCTAAGACTGTCTTTGACCTTGCAAAAGAAGGAGACGATCTTGCCTTGATCGTTTACCGTAACTTCTCACGTTACTTGGGAATCGCTTGTGCTAACATTGGCTCAATCCTAAACCCATCAACAATCGTTATCGGTGGTGGTGTATCAGCTGCAGGAGAATTCCTTCTACAAGGTGTTCAAAAAGTCTACGATGAAAATACTTTCCCACAAGTACGCACATCTACTAAATTAGCTCTTGCAACTTTAGGAAATGATGCTGGAGTTATCGGAGCAGCATCACTTGTATTGCAATAAAATAATAAAAGGGGGAAAAATGCTAACCTAGAGTTAGTAATGTTCCTCTTTTCTTTTTTATGCTATACTAGTTAGGAAATAAATGAGGTGAGAGTAAATGACAAAAGCAGATACGATTTTTAAAGAGAATATTGAACGAATCCTCAAAGACGGTGTCTTTTCTGAGCAGGCCCGTCCTAAGTACAAGGATGGGACAGTTGCCAACTCTAAATATGTAACGGGTGCCTTTGCCGAGTATGACTTGGCCAAGGGGGAATTTCCCATTACGACCTTGCGTCCCATTGCTATCAAATCAGCTATCAAAGAAGTTCTCTGGATTTACCAAGACCAGTCAAATAGCCTAGACGTGCTTAATGACAAGTACAATGTTCACTACTGGAATGACTGGGAAGTGGGAGAGACAGGAACCATTGGTGAGCGCTATGGTGCTGTTGTTAAGAAACATGATATCATCAATAAGCTTCTCAAGCAGTTGGAAGCCAACCCTTGGAACCGTCGTAATATCATTTCGCTCTGGGATTACCAAGCTTTCGAAGAAACAGATGGGCTACTCCCATGTGCCTTTCAGACCATGTTTGATGTCCGCCGTGTAGATGGAGAAATCTATCTGGATGCGACTTTGACCCAGCGCTCGAATGATATGCTGGTAGCCCACCATATCAACGCTATGCAGTATGTGGCTCTTCAAATGATGATTGCCAAGCATTTCGGCTGGAAGGTTGGGAAGTTCTTCTACTTCATCAATAATCTCCATATCTATGACAATCAATTTGAACAAGCTCAGGAATTGCTTCGTCGTGAGCCGTCAAACTGCCAACCACGCTTGGTTTTAAATGTTCCTGATGGGACTAATTTCTTTGATATCAAAGCAGAAGATTTTGAGTTGGTGGATTATGACCCTGTCAAGCCGCAGTTGAAGTTTGACCTAGCTATTTAAAAGAATAGAAAAAAGAAGTTGAGAAAATGAATCCCAACTTCTTTTGTTTCTTAACGTGATACGCGGCGACGAGCTGCTTTTTTACGGTTTTCTTCGATGAAAGCTGCTTTTTGTTCTTCTGGTTCGATCACTTTCTTTTTAAATGCGTATACCGCGCCTGCAAGTGCAGCGACAGTTCCTGCGACACCTGTTACAAGACCTTTAGCGAATCCTTTAGCCATGAGTCTTCCTCCTTTATATTCTCAATCAGCCAGCCTCCTCAAGAGGTCACATTTTTCTGACTGACCTTTTTGTGTTATAATAATAGTAACGAAAAAATGGGAATTTTTCAAGGAAAAAAGATGAAAACAAAAATAATTGTGATTGTTGGACCGACTGCTGTTGGAAAAACAGCTCTAGCCATTGAAGTTGCTAAGCATTTTAATGGTGAAGTAGTTAGTGGAGATAGCCAACAAGTCTATCGAAGACTGGATATTGGGACAGCCAAGGCAAGTCCGGAGGAGCAGGCAACTGTCCCTCATCATTTGATTGATGTGAGAGAGGTAACCGAGTCTTACTCGGCTTTTGATTTTGTTTCAGAAGCTAAGGCGGCCATTGAAGATATTCACAGCCGTGGTAAGCTAGCCATTATCGCTGGTGGGACTGGACTTTATATCCAGAGCTTGTTAGAAGGCTACCACCTGGGTGGTGAGACTCCCCATGAGGAGATTTTAGCTTATCGGGCTAGTTTGGAGCCTTATACAGATGAGGAATTAGCTCAACTTGTGGCGCAAGCAGGCCTTGAAATTCCCCAGTTTAATCGTCGTCGTGTGATGCGTGCCTTGGAAATTGCCCATTTTGGTCAGAATTTGGAAAATCAAGAGACCTTGTATGAACCGCTGATTATCTGCTTGGATGATGAACGTAGTCAACTTTATGAGCGTATCAACCACCGAGTGGACTTGATGTTTGAGGCTGGGCTTTTGGATGAGGCAAAGTGGCTTTTTGACCATTACCCTGATGTGCAGGCTGCTAAAGGAATTGGCTATAAGGAACTCTTTCCTTATTTCCGTGGAGAGCAGACCTTGGAAGAAGCCAGTGAGAGTCTCAAACAGGCTACCCGTCGTTTTGCCAAGCGTCAGCTGACCTGGTTCCGTAATCGCATGCAGGTCACCTTTTATCAGATTGGAGAAGCTGGTGTGCAAGACCGCATTTTAAGCCAGATAGAGGAGTTTTTAGATGATTGAAACGGAGAAAAAAGAGGAACGAGTCCTGCTGATTGGTGTAGAATTGCAGGGAATGGACAATTTTGATCTCTCCATGGAAGAATTGGCCAGTCTAGCTAAGACAGCTGGAGCAGTTGTAGTAGATAGTTACAGGCAAAAACGTGAAAAGTATGACTCAAAGACCTTCGTCGGCTCTGGTAAGTTGGAAGAAATTGCCCTCATGGTGGATGCAGAAGAAATCACCACTGTTATCGTCAACAACCGTCTGACCCCAAGGCAAAATGTCAATCTAGAAGAAGTTCTGGGTGTTAAGGTCATTGACCGTATGCAGTTGATTTTGGATATCTTTGCCATGCGAGCTCGAAGCCATGAAGGGAAGCTCCAAGTCCACCTAGCCCAGCTCAAATATCTCTTGCCCCGCTTGGTTGGTCAGGGAATTATGCTCAGCCGTCAGGCAGGGGGAATTGGTTCCCGTGGACCTGGTGAAAGCCAGCTGGAGCTGAACCGTCGTAGCGTTCGCAACCAAATCACAGATATCGAGCGCCAGCTCAAGGTGGTTGAGAAAAATCGGGCGACTGTCAGAGAAAAACGTCTGGAGTCTAGCACCTTTAAGATTGGTTTGATTGGTTATACCAATGCTGGGAAATCAACTATCATGAACACCTTGACCAGTAAGACTCAGTACGAGGCAGACGAGCTCTTTGCGACTCTGGATGCGATGACTAAGAGTATCCATCTTGGAGGCAATCTCCAAGTAACTTTGACAGATACGGTTGGCTTTATCCAAGATTTGCCGACTGAATTGGTGTCCAGTTTCAAATCAACTTTGGAAGAAAGCAAGCATGTGGATCTTCTAGTTCATGTTATCGATGCCAGTAATCCTTACCATGAGGAGCATGAAAAAACTGTTCTCTCCATCATGAAAGACTTGGACATGGAAGATATTCCTCGCCTGACCCTGTATAATAAAGCGGATTTGGTGGAGGATTTTACGCCTACCCAAACGCCATACGCTTTCATTTCTGCCAAGTCTGAGGATAGTCGTGAAAATTTGCAGGCTTTGTTTTTAGAGAAAATCAAGGATATTTTTGAAGTCTTTACCCTGCGCGTGCCTTTTTCTAAGTCCTACAAGATTCATGATTTAGAAAGTGTTGCGATTCTGGAAGAACGTGATTATCAGGAAGACGGCGAAGTGATTAGAGGCTACATTTCTGAGAAAAACAAATGGAGGTTAGAGGAATTTTATGACTGATATTAAAGCGTTGGCTCTAAAATATGGGGGCTATACAAGTCTAGATAAGGTCTATCTGGATCAACTTCTAGCTGGTAAAACAGAGCAGGAGCAGTTAGCACTGATTACTCCTCCGCCGAGTGTAGTCAATGCTTACTTTGCAGAACTCTACCAGAAAAAAAGTCCTGAGGCTGCGACGGATTATTTTGCGGAACTCAGTCAGGAACTGAATCTTTACAATACTGAGCCAAGTTTCACCCTAGAAAATAAGCCTTTTATTCGCCTAAACCTGTCTGGTAAATCCTTTGGTTTTTGTTATGAGAGTGATGGACTGGGTCGGATTTTCTCTGAAAATGAAGAGAAAATTTCAGAAGACTTGCTCTTTGAGATTGCACAAATTTTCCCCCATCAACTAGTCTTTGAAGAATCTGGCAAGATTTACATGAAGGCTGTCGGAGATGAGGAAGTTGTTAGCGTGGAAAATCTTACAGCTTTGACTGATTTGGAAAGTTTGGCTGATGGTCGCAAACGTCTCAAAGGCTACAGTCAAGAGGATTTATTGCAAGAAGCTAGAGCTTTTTCTGGCAAGCGCTATTTCCGATCGGAAAACCGCACAGCTATGTTATATATTGATTAATTAGAAAGTATCGAATGGATATTCAATTTTTAGGAACGGGGGCTGGTCAGCCCTCTAAAGCCCGCAACGTTTCCAGTCTCGCCCTGAAACTCTTGGATGAGATTAACGAAGTTTGGCTCTTTGACTGTGGAGAAGGGACGCAGAATCGCATTCTTGAAACCACAATTCGACCACGTAAGGTCAGCAAAATCTTTATCACCCACCTACATGGAGATCACATTTTTGGCTTACCAGGTTTCCTTTCTAGCCGTGCCTTTCAAGCCAATGAAGAGCAGACAGATTTGGAAATCTATGGACCGCAAGGGATTAAGTCATTTGTCTTAACCAGTCTTCGTGTGTCAGGTTCGCGCCTGCCTTACCGTATTCATTTTCATGAGTTTGACCAAGATTCTTTAGGGAAAATCCTTGAAACCGATAA
Source organism: Streptococcus mitis (assembly GCA_009496085.1). Taxonomy (GTDB): domain Bacteria; phylum Bacillota; class Bacilli; order Lactobacillales; family Streptococcaceae; genus Streptococcus; species Streptococcus mitis_BY. The sequence continues at coordinate 123,343 of WIJN01000002.1, forward strand.
ATTCACGGTGTATGCAGAGGAGCTGGACCACACTATTTTCTGTGTTGGCTATCGTGTCATGCAAAAGGATCTAGAAGGAACGCTGGATGCTGAAAAACTCAAGGCTGCTGGTGTCCCATTTGGCCCACTTTTTGGGAAAATCAAGAACGGCCAGGATGTTGTTCTCGAAGATGGGACTGAAATCAAGGCAGCAGACTATATCTCAGCCCCACGTCCGGGTAAAATTATCACTATTTTAGGAGACACTCGAAAAACGGATGCCAGTGTGCGTCTGGCTGTCAATGCCGATGTCCTGGTCCATGAATCAACTTATGGCAAGGGTGATGAAAAAATTGCTCGCAATCATGGTCACTCTACTAACATGCAGGCAGCGCAGGTGGCAGTAGAAGCAGGTGCTAAACGCCTCCTACTCAACCATATCAGTGCCCGTTTCCTCTCAAAAGATATCAGCAAGCTCAAGAAAGATGCTGCTAGCATTTTTGAAAATGTCCATGTGGTCAAAGACTTGGAAGAAGTGGAAATCTAAAAGCTTGAGAAAGGATAAGTATGCCTACTATTCTCATTACCGGAGCTAGCGGTGGCCTAGCCCAAGAAATGGTCAAACTATTGCCCAATGACCAACTCATCTTGCTTGGTAGAAATAAGGAAAAATTAGCTCAACTCTACGGAAGCCATCCCCATGCAGAATTGGTTGAAATCGATATTACCGACGACTCAGCATTAGAATCTCTGGTAGCAGATCTCTATGTCCGCTATGGCAAGATTGATGTCTTGATTAACAATGCTGGTTACGGTATTTTGGAGGAATTTGACCAGATTTCTAACCAAGATATTCACCAGATGTTCGAGGTCAATACCTTTGCCCTGATGAACCTGTCTCGTCGCCTTGCGTCTCGAATGAAAGAAAGCCGCAAAGGTCATATCATCAATATCGTCAGTATGGCAGGTTTGATAGCGACTGCTAAGTCCAGTCTTTACTCAGCTACCAAGTTTGCGGCTATTGGTTTTTCAAATGCTCTGCGCCTCGAACTCATGCCTTATGGTGTTTATGTAACAACAGTCAATCCAGGACCAATCCGTACAGGATTTTTCGACCAAGCCGACCCAGATGGAACCTATCTCAAGTCGGTTGAACGCTTCCTGCTAGAACCAGATGCAGTGGCTAAAAAAATTGTTAAGATTATAGGTAAAAACAAACGCGAACTCAATCTCCCAATTTTGTTGAATCTAGCCCATAAGTTTTACACCCTCTTTCCCAAGCTAGCTGATAAGTTGGCAGGTGAGACTTTTAATTATAAATAAAAAAGTTGTTCCTAAAATGGAGCAACTTTTTTGACGATTAGAACAAATCAATACCAGTCTTATTTAATGCATGGCAATGATAGGTGAAGGCGTTGATAAAATTAGAGTAGTATTGCTGATCAATAAATTTTGCGCTTTGAAGATAATTAAATAGATTCTTGGCTAAGGGAATAGCCTCAGCTTTATTCCATCTAAATTGATTGTAAACATGTTCAACTTCTAGGAACATGAGGGGAATAGCCAGATAGCCTCGTTCGAAGGTCTGAAGTGATTTAATTTTTTTAATAATATCGTCAGCCTTTTGATAGTAACCCAGTTCAGAGAAGTATTTGACGGAGAAAGTAAGAGCATTTAAAATACGGATGTAGGTGTCAGTATTAGCACTTTCTTTGTACATAAGTAGTAATTGTTTGCTCATATGGTCAATAAGTTCCATAGGAGAATGATTGACGATGACGCGATAAATTTCAAGTTCGATACTATTAAAGACATCCGACTTCATTAAATGATTGATGATGTTTTGAATTCTGGCAACAGTTTCTGGACTCTTTGATATGGTTGGATAATGTCTTAATTTGATAGATTTAAAAATCATCTCTGCTTGAAGTGGATTGTCTTTTAGATAGACATCAAATAATTTTTCGTATTCTTCAATGTAAGTGAGAATATCTTCTTCATGGACCACATGCTTGCCAAATTCAATAGCAGGTAATTCTAAGCAGTCTCCACCTTTATTTGCATAGGCTAGAACAAAATCATTCCATTCAACTCCGATAACAATTAACAGTTTGGCAAAGTTTTCAAGTGAAATTCCTTTGTCTCCTTTTTCAAATTGACTAAGGAACTGTGGCGATACGATATCTGATGCTGCTTCCTTGAGAGTTAGTCCTCGTGCTTCGCGCAGGTACTTAAATGTAGCTCCAAATGGGTATAGATTTTCCATAAATAATCTCCTTACATACTTCTAAGACTATTATACAAAAATTTAGAGAAAAAAATGGAGAAAGAAAACTATAGTTACAAAATATTAGAATTCTATGCTATTTTTGGATTTTTTAAATAACATTGAAACTATAGTTTAAATGTCGAAAAATTTAAATATCTATTATGGTATGATAAGGGAAAGAATAGCTAAAAAGTAGGCTTGTTATACTAGTATAACAAGGATTGACTTACCACTCAATCCTATTCTATCAGCCATCAAAGGAGAAAATAATGAAGAAACTGAAAACCCTCACAACTTCAACAGCTATTGCGCTTGCGTCTGTTGGTGTGCCTGCATTTGCGCAAGAAGCAACTGTTTCAGCGCCAGTTGATGCAAATACTGTAACTGCTGTCAATGAACCAGCTCTTGTTTCAAAACCTGTAGCCGATGTAAAACCAGAAGTGAAAAAATCTTCTGATGTCAAGCCTGCTCTTGATGCTCAAGCGTCTACTGTTAAGCAAGTTGAAGCTGAAAGCCAAACAGCAAAAGCTGAAGCTACTTCTGCTAACCAAGCTGTCACAACTACTGAAACTGCTTTGACAAGCGCTAAAGAGGACTTGAAGTCTGCGGAAGCTGTTAAAGCAAATGCTACAGAAGAAAATATCACTGCTACAAAAGCTAAACAAGACGCCAATGTAAAAGCTCAAGAAGCCAATCAAAAAGCAACTGAAGCGTCTACTGAAGCGATTAAAGCACAAACTGAAACTGTAGCAACTGAAACTGCTAACGTTGCAAGCGCAACAAGTAAGAAAGCTGAAGCGGATAAAACAGTAACCGCTAAAGAAGCAAATGTAAAATCAGCTGAAGACGCGCTAAATGGTTCAGGACTTGGTGAAGCTAAAGCCTCACTTGCCCAAGCAGAAAAAGATATTGAACAAGCCAATGCCAATATTTCAAGCGCAACAAAAGCTGTCGAAACCGCTAAGAAAGCAGATAGCAACCGCGCAGAAGCCATCAAACAAGCTGAGAACAATGTGAATGTCAAAAATGACGCATTGAAATTAGCTAAAGAAATGATGGACGCCGACCAAAATAAAGTTGATTCTATCCAAGAAAAAGCAGATGCTACAGCGTCTAAAGAAAAAGAAGCGCAAACTGCATTGGATGCGGAGAAAGCTAAGTTAAATAAATCTGAAGGAATGAATATTCCAAATCCAACATTCACTATCCCAACAGATTTATACAACAAAATCCCAGCAAATGTATTAAAATCAGCTGGTATGTCTTCAAATGTTGTAACATTTGCACAACTTGTGAAATTAGATGATTCAAATGCAAGTGAATCAATTAAAAAAGATTTACGTAGTTTCATTCTAAAAGCTTCTGCTGATATCGTTAAAAAGTCAAATACTAACGTCACATATGATAAAACTGATGTAAATCGTCCAGTTGATATTGACAATTTGACAGATGCTCAAAAACTTGAAATCTCAGAATTTTATGTTAATGGATTGAAACAAATCAGAAATGCATTTAAAGATTCATTCAACGTACAATCAGAAACAGCTACAACTAAAGAAGCTGTAAAACTAGCATCAACACAAGTTGATAAATATGAAAAACGTGGTTTAGACCCACTCGTTCACGGTCACGTAGCAAATGCTGTAGAAAATATCGCATTCATGAATTCTAATATTTCAAATATGTATGAACTAAAACAAACAGTTTATAACAATTTGATGTTCACAACTTATATGGACAAATTCATGACTACTAACAAAAATTACCCATGGGGACACCTTTATGCAAACCTAAACTTTGCAAAATATGTTGGTATTGATGTAGCTAATATCAATGGTCGTCATTACATGATTACAGCATTTTCAAATGAAGGAACTCCAGCGTCTAAATCAAATGAGCTTGCCCAACTTGAAGCAAAACTAGCTGAAGCTCAAAAACAAAACAGTCAAGCTCAAACTGCTCTTGCAAACGCTAAAGCAGAATTAGCATCAGCTTCAAGCAAATATGCTTCTGCACTTGACGCTAAAACAGAAGCTGAGAAAGAGTTGGCAAGTAAAACAGCTAGTCCACTTCAAACAGAAGTAGCTGAAAAGAACTTGCAACTTGCAAACCTTGCTTTGAAAAATGCACAAGAACGTAAAGAATCTGCTGAACAAGCTGTTGAAAATTTCTCAAGAAGCCAAGCTGAAAAAGAAACAGCTCTTGAAACAGCTAAAGCGGAACTAGCTACAGCTAAAACAGCTCAAAATGATGCTGAAACTGCTCTTACAAATGCGCAAGCAAAATTGCAAGCTGATGAAAACAAGTTGAAAGCTCTTCAAGCTGAACAAGCGAAGCTTCATAAAGAAAAAGACAAATTGGTGTCAGATGCTAAAGCAATTGCAACAGAATTGAGTGCTTATCTAAACGCAGATAAAAATCTTGCAGATGCGCAAGCAAAAGTAGCTGATTTGGAAACAAAACTAACTCAAGCAAAATCTGCTGCAAAATTGGCACAAGATAAATTGGACGCCGTTACAGCTAAATTGCAAGCTGAACAAGCTAAATTAGCTGAAATCCAAAAAGAGTTTGATAAGTTGGTTAAGGCTGAAAGAAAGGACTACTACAATTTATCAGGTTGGTATCTGGAGTATCTTGCAGGGAAACAAGCGGATAAGAAAACAGATACAGAACTCAAGAAAGTAGAAGATGCAAAACCTTCACAAGATGGCAACTGGATTGAGTCATCTGGTCGTTGGTGGTACAAACATGCTGACGGTTCATATACAACCAGTGGTTGGGAACAAATCAAGGATAAATGGTACTACTTTGATCACGCAGGTTGGATGAAAACTGGCTGGGTCAAAACTGGTAGCTCATGGTATTACTTGAACAACTCAGGTTCAATGGCTACAGGTTGGGTCAAAGATAACGGTACATGGTATTACCTGAACAAGTCAGGTACAATGGCTACAGGCTGGGTTAAAGAAAATGGCTCATGGTATTATCTTGACCAGTCAGGTGCTATGAAAACAGGCTGGTTTACAGTTTCTGGTAAATGGTACTATGCCTACAGTTCAGGAGCTCTAGCAGTAAACACCACTACACCAGATGGCTATACAGTCAATGCTAACGGTGAGTGGATAGGATAAGAAAAAAAGAAAAGGAATTTGAAATCATGAAAAATAAAAAAATATTAGTTAGTTCTTTATTAGCAGGTTCGTTGTTATCAGTGGGTCTTATGGCTTCTAAACCAATGGAGGTTCATGCCTTAACAGATATGAGTGTCAAGGATACTCAAAATCCCTTGAAAATCACCTTAATACCGACAGCGGGAGGTTCTACATCAGCTACTCTTTTAGTTGACCTACAAAGAAGTTCCAACGTTAATGATAGCACTTCTCTCTATTTTGATATAGTTAATGAGAGTACTGGAACTTTGACTGAATCGCATTATTTTGGTAAATTTGATGGCAAGAATAGATTACAGTCGGGTATTAATTTACTTCTAGTAGAGGATGGCAATTATTATTTAGATATATATAGTGTAGATGATTTTGGAAAACGTTATTTTGGACGTTCAGAAATTTTTAGAATATCAGATAAGGAATATTATCCGATTAAGAAGGTAGAAACACCAAAAGCGACTGAAACTCCAAAACCAGCTACTAACTCTACCTCAGGTCAGGCTGGCTGGTCAGGTTCTTCTTACTACAAAGCTGGTGTTAAAGTAGTCAATCAATGGATTTTTGATGTTCAGTACAATTCATACTTCTATCTAAATGCTTCAGGTAACTTTGCTCAAAATGCTTGGTCAGGTAACTACTATCTTAAATCAGGTGGCTACATGGCTAAGAGCGAATGGATTTATGACAATAACTATAAATCATACTATTACTTGACAGCAGAGGGTAGCTATGCCCGTAATGCTTGGGCTGGAAGTTACTACCTCAAATCAGATGGTAAAATGGCTAAGAGTGAGTGGATTTATGATAGTAGCTACAGTTCTTACTATTACTTAACTTCTGAGGGTAGCTATGCTCGTAATAAATGGGTTGGTGACTACTATCTCAAGTCAAATGGTAAGATGGCAGTCAACGAACGTACCCCAGATGGCTACAAAGTAGATGCATCAGGTAAGTGGGTAAGATAAGGAACTAGAATTCAATATGGAAAATGTAGTTGGTAAATTAAAAAGCTTATTTGAAACCAAACGTAAGGAGAGCATTGCAGGTTTAGTTGTAATTGCACTAGTGTTAATTTTTGGAATAAAGAAATTAACGACTGATCCCTTAGATGGAACTTATGAAATTTTAACAAAACGTGATCATTTAGTCATGGTGATTAAAGGAAATGCTGGGACCGTCACCTCTGAGGATTCAGACGGAGACAAAGTACAAAGACTAGTGAAAATTGATAAACGAAAGCAAGAATTGACAATCACAGACGATGAAGGAAGAGAATTAGGGAAAACAAAATATATGTTAAAAGATAAGGAACTCTATCTTCAAAAGTCAGATCAAACGTATAACCGAGTAAGATAGACTACACATTAACAGCCTACGCCAGTACCTTAAAAGCTACTGGGGTAAGAAATTGTATATAGGGAGAATATGAATGAAATTTAAAAAATTAATAACTCTAGCTAGTTTAGTAGGATTGATTACTTTCTTATTACCAGTTGTTTCATCAGGTAATCAATCAGTAGCTCCAGTAAGTGAGCACGTAGTTGATTATCTAAATGCGCCTTCTTTACTGATGCTATTTATTGTTTGGTACGGTGCATTTGTGCTTGTTTTATTATTATCTTTATTTATAGTGAACAGAAGAGTGATAGCAATTATTCAGTCACTTGTCATTATTTTATTAAGTGCATTTAGCTTGTTTATTCATTTTACATTCTTAAAAGAATTAGTTGGTAGATCACAATTAGGTTATGGAGCTATTCTATATTTTATCTGTGCTTTGATAAATATTTTTGCGGCGATTATGATTATAAAAGGTGTTAAAGCTACTAGTAAACGGATTGATTAAATAAATTCTTTTCAGTAGTAGTTGGGGTTGATGTGATAGTAATAGCAGGGGCTTTAATAAATTAGAAAAAGATGAAGTTAGAAAATGATAGAAGAAAAGCTAAGCAAATACAAGCTCAATTACAAAATTTATTAGAAAGTAATTCATCTAACAAAATAGAGAAAATGATGAGGCAAAGATATGCAGATATATAATCTTCAGCAAATAATCTATAATCGTGATACTAAACTAATAGAAACATCTAAAAAATGGTGAAAATTTTGGAAATAATAAAAAATCATAACAATATTTGTACAATAACTGTTATACTTTTATGGAAAAATAAATAATATTTAGGAGGTTCTTATGAAAAAAAGAAATACTTTACTTATCTTAGGCGTATTACTTGCTAGTGTCGGTTTAGCAGCTTGTTCATCATCTATGAATACAAAAGGAAAAGGTATAGCTCAGTTAATGAACGACAATCAAGAGAGAGTTTTCTATCTTGTGAGCGATTCTAATGATGATGACCTACCTGGAAAAGATGAAGATATAAATACGGTCTATATCACAAAAAGCGGAAAATTGAAAGGATACGAAACAAGAGAACTTAAGATGGATGAAGTTGTAGGTAAAAACATCGATGAAGTTAGAAAGTTAGCTGAGGAAAAATCCAAAGAAACTTTTGAATTCGATAAAGTTACAGCTAAGGTAAAAACAGATTCATCTGGGAATAACACTACAGAAGAAAAGATAAAAATATATAAGGTACAAAATAATGAAAGATATAAGTTTTTCAAATCTCTAACCTATGGACAAATCCGTGATAAATACTATGCTGGATATAATTCAGGGCGTGACAAATCCACCCGCAATTCTGCACAACTACTCGTTACCGAAGTTTCTAAAGGAAATACAATAAACTTTGATAAAGCAGATGGTAAAATTGTAGAAGAAGACAAATAAACAAATTAAGTATCAAATGAAATTCTTTGATGACATTGTAGCTCTTCTTAGATGAACGATAATCACCAGATTTTAATTTACGTTCTATCTTTAGAAGCAGTTGATTACTTGAGAAATTTACGAATTCAAGAAAATCATTATCACACGCATAACCATTACCATCAGAATAATATTTATTAATTTATATAGGTGAAATTAAAATTAGAAATAATATGAAGAAAATTATAAAAATAATTACCTGTTTGGGTTTGTTTTGTGGCTTATTTTCATTAGTGAATTCAGCCCAAGCTGATAGTACTGACTACAACCAACTATTGCCACAAATTACTGAGAAGTGGGATAGTAAAAATTTATCAGACAAAGCTAGATACCAAATAGGCTATGCGCTAGTCGATATTGATAAAAATGGGACAGATGAGTTATTAATTGGTCGCTCTTATGATAGAAATTGGAGTTTGTATGCGGTCTATTATTTAAATGAACATACACCAACAAAATTGATTGAGAGTACCTCAGAGGTGCAAAGTATAGGTCGAACATCTATTAGTCTTTTTGGTGATGGAAGTGTTGCTATCAGTGAATGGACTTCGGGTTCTGGACAAGGAGTAACAAAACTTTATCAACTATCAAAAGAGAACAAAGAAGCGGAGCTTGTTCAAAATGTCGAATTTGATATGAAGGAAAAAGACGGCTTTGGTATTGATTTTTCTGGAAAGTCAAAAATAGATACCTCAACGATTGAATATACTTCTCTAAATCTCCCGATTATTGGAGATAATATGGATCCTAATCCTCCTATGCCAAAGTCTCTTGTCGATGCTAAAATTGGAGATGAAATTCCTCTCCCATCCGAATTAGTAGGTACTTGGATTAATAAAGAGCCAAATAATGGGACTAATCCTGGTAGAGCTTCATCACTTATTTTAGGAGAGGATGGAAGCTACACTGGAACCTTTAAAGATGGAGATATTAGAGGGAAATTATCCCGTCTTAAAAAAGTGAGTGAGAACGGATTTATTGTCTTAAAAGATAATCAGGAGGGGCAAGCGTTTGCTTTTAGTATCGGTTTAGGTGGAGTTTTGCCTCCTGGTGAGCGAATTGATTTTGGGATGGTATTGGATGGACGAACTTTATATTCTGTATCATGGCAAGTCAAAGAAGGAGCAGAAGACTACTCTAAACCGACTAAACAAGTAGCTTTTGTTAATCCAACTTATGGTCCTAAGAAAATAGAGAAAAAAGCAGAGCAAGAAGTAGCGAAACAAGGCGATAAAGAGGTGGAACCAAGTCAAGATAGTAGTGAGGAGACAAAGCCAGAACAAAAACTATTCGGAAACATTCCAGTGTTTGCCATTGTTGCAGGAGCTGGACTTGTCCTTGTTTTAGTCCTTTCTATTTTTTGGTTTAAAAAATAAGATTTTATAAAATCCTCTGGATTTACTATTAGAGAAAAAACCTCAAGAACTAGGGTTGAAAACTAGTTCTTGAGGTTTTTAGGTTATTCGATTTAGAGTGATTCTCATACTCAATGAAAATCAAAGAGCAAACTAGGAAGCTAGCCGTAGGTTGCTCAAAGCACTGCTTTGAGGTTGTAGATAAGACTGACGAAGTCAGTCACATATATAATCCAAGGCGACGCTGACGTGGTTTGAAGAGATTTTCGAAGAGTATCAACTATCAAACTGAACTTCTTCTAGTAAATAGTCGATAAAGCGTTCGCCCATCTTGGATAGGCTGGTTTTTTCATGCTGGATATAGACCAGCTCAATTGGGTCGTCAATATCCAGTGGGATAGAAACGATGTTGTCTCCATTGAGATTACTGTTCAAAATCCCCGTCGCAATAGTGTAACCATCCAAACCAATCAGGAGATTAAAGAGGGTGGCACGGTCGCTGACTACGATAGATTTCTTGTGGTGTTCTTGGGAAAGGATTTCCTCTGAGAAGTAGAAGGAGTTGTGAGTCCCTTGGTCATAGCTGAGATAAGGGAAGTTTTCTAAATCAGATAGTTTCACCTTATCTTTTTTTGCCAGAGGATTGGTCTTGCTGACAAAGATATGCGGTTGCGCTGTGAAGAGATGGTGAGCCAGCAGGTGGTTGTCATCCAACATTTTGGTTAAAACATCACGGTTGTAGCTGTTTAAGAAGAGAACACCGACCTCACTACGGAAGTTCTTGACGTCGTCGATAATCTCCCAAGTCCGCGTTTCACGAAGGAAGAGCTCGTATTTTTCCATATCACTTTTCTTGAGTAGCGATACGAAGGCGTTAACCACAAAGGCATAGTGTTGAGATGAAACACTAAAGAGTTCGCGGTGGGCGACAGGATTTTTATAGCGTTCTTCCAGAAGCTGAGTTTGCTCTACAACCTGACGGGCATAAGAGAGAAACTCCATGCCATCACGGGTCAAGGTGATTCCCTTTGGATTGCGGATAAAGATTTCAATACCCATTTCATTTTCCAAATCTCTCACAGCGTTGGAAAGACTAGGCTGAGTGATAAAGAGCTGTTTGGCTGCCTCATTCATGGAGCCAGTTTCGACGATTTTGATAATATAATGTAATTGTTGAATTCTCATGTTTTTATTGTACCATACTTGCGACAGAATCGCCAAAGAAGATAGGAAAATAAGGAGCATTGTGTGAGTCTCTTCTTGAAAAAAACACAAAATTTTGCTAGAATGAGTCTTATGAAAACATTCTATGATGTGCAGCAATTCCTCAAACGATTTGGTATTATTGTTTACATGGGAAAACGCTTATATGATATTGAATTGATGAAGCTGGAACTTTCACGTATTTACGATGCAGGGTTGATGGATAAACTAGACTATCTAGAAGCAGAGGCGGTTCTTCGCAGAGAGCACAAGGTAGAATTGGATTATATTGAGAAAAATGGAGAAAAGAACTAATGGTTACTTGGATTTTGTGGGCACTTATACTAGCAATGTTGGCGTGGATGGGCTTTAACTATCTTCGTATTCGCCGTGCGGCTAAAATTGTAGACAATGAGGAGTTTGAAGCTTTGATTCGTACGGGTCAATTGATTGATTTGCGAGACCCAGCTGAATTCCACAGAAAACATATCCTTGGGGCTCGCAATATTCCTTCAAGCCAGTTGAAGACTAGTCTTGCAGCCCTTCGTAAAGATAAACCTGTCCTTCTCTACGAAAACCAACGTGCGCAACGTGTCACAAATGCAGCCCTTTACTTGAAAAAACAAGGTTTTTCTGAGATTTACATTCTTTCTTATGGTTTGGATTCTTGGAAAGGGAAAGTCAAAGTTGAGAAATAAGAAAACGAGCTTGGATATTTTCCGAGCTCATTTTTTAACCACTTTTTCTGAGAAAGTCACGAATGTTTGCTAATTCTTCCGAGTTTAGGGGGCGATAATCTCCTTCTTGAAGATTGTCATCCAAGCTCCAAGGCCCAAAATGGGTGCGCTTGAGGGAGGTCACTTTAACACCAACTGAGAGGAACATTTTCTTGACTTGATGAAATTTTCCTTCGGAAATAGTGATAGAGGCTTGACTGAGAGAAGGACCTGCGGATAGAATTTCTAGCCTAGCAGTTTTACAGACAGTGCCATCTAAAAAGACAATTCCCTTTTGAAAGGCTTGGATATGGGCAGGCGTCAGAAGTCCATTAACTTCAACTTGGTAGGTCTTATCGACATGATATTGGGGATGGAGGAGTTGAAAGCCCAAAGGACCGTTGTCGGTCAAGAGGAGGAGTCCAGTCGTATCTCGATCCAGTCGGCCGACGGCATAGAGTTTGTCAGACTGAATGTCAGGTGGCAGGAGGTTCATAACGGTTGGAAGTTCCTTGTCTTTATTGGCTGTCACGACACCAGCAGGTTTATGAAGCATAAGGTAGGTATGCTCATAGCCCCGAATGATGCGGTCCTGAAAAAGGAGTTCTTGTAGCCCTGTATCGATATTCTGGGCTAGGGAGCGAGCAGGGCAACCATCAACTAGAATTTCCCCTTTGAGAAGTGCTTGTTTCATGGCTTTTCGGCTGATTTTTTCTTGGGCTAATAAATTATCTAAACGCATACTGTGCCTATCTTATCATAAGTTGTTTGCTTTGAAAAGGCTTGACGTGAAAAGAAAAGCAGAGTGAAAACATTTACACTTGCTTGAATTATGTTATTTACTTGAAATTATGGTATAATCGTTCAGTTAGAAAATAAATTTTGAATATTATAGAGGAAATCATGACAAAATTAAGAGAAGATATCCGTAACATTGCGATTATCGCCCACGTTGACCACGGTAAAACAACCCTCGTTGACGAATTGTTGAAACAATCAGAAACGCTTGATGCACGTACTGAATTGGCTGAACGTGCTATGGACTCAAACGATATCGAAAAAGAGCGTGGAATTACCATCCTTGCTAAAAATACAGCCGTTGCCTACAACGGAACTCGTATCAACATTATGGACACACCAGGACACGCGGACTTCGGTGGAGAAGTTGAGCGTATCATGAAAATGGTTGACGGTGTTGTCTTGGTCGTAGATGCCTACGAAGGAACCATGCCACAAACTCGTTTCGTATTGAAAAAAGCCTTGGAACAAGACCTTGTCCCAATCGTGGTTGTCAATAAAATCGATAAACCATCAGCTCGTCCAGCAGAAGTAGTGGACGAAGTCTTGGAACTCTTCATCGAGCTTGGTGCAGATGATGATCAGCTTGACTTCCCAGTGGTGTATGCTTCAGCTATCAACGGAACTTCTTCATTGTCAGATGATCCAGCTGACCAAGAAGCTACGATGGCACCAATCTTTGACACAATTATTGACCATATCCCAGCTCCAGTAGATAACTCAGATGAGCCTTTGCAGTTCCAAGTGTCACTTTTGGACTACAACGACTTCGTTGGACGTATCGGTATCGGTCGTGTCTTCCGTGGTACTGTGAAGGTTGGGGACCAAGTTACCCTTTCTAAACTAGATGGTACAACTAAAAACTTCCGTGTTACTAAACTCTTTGGTTTCTTTGGTTTGGAACGTCGTGAAATCCAAGAAGCTAAAGCAGGTGACTTGATTGCCGTTTCAGGTATGGAAGACATCTTTGTCGGTGAAACTATTACTCCGACAGACGCAGTTGAAGCTCTTCCAATCCTACACATCGATGAGCCAACTCTTCAAATGACTTTCTTGGTCAACAACTCACCATTTGCTGGTAAGGAAGGTAAATGGGTAACGTCTCGTAAGGTGGAAGAACGCTTGCAGGCAGAATTGCAAACAGACGTTTCCCTTCGTGTTGACCCAACTGATTCACCAGATAAATGGACGGTTTCAGGGCGTGGAGAATTGCACTTGTCAATCCTTATCGAAACAATGCGTCGTGAGGGATATGAACTTCAAGTTTCTCGTCCAGAAGTTATCGTAAAAGAAATTGATGGTGTGAAATGTGAGCCATTTGAACGTGTTCAAATCGACACTCCAGAAGAATACCAAGGGTCTGTTATCCAAAGCCTTTCTGAACGTAAGGGTGAAATGTTGGATATGATTTCAACTGGTAATGGTCAAACTCGTTTGGTCTTCCTTGTTCCAGCGCGTGGTTTGATCGGATACTCAACTGAGTTCTTGTCAATGACTCGTGGTTACGGTATCATGAACCATACCTTCGACCAATACTTGCCATTGATTCCAGGTGAAATTGGTGGTCGTCACCGTGGTGCCCTTGTTTCTATCGATGCTGGTAAGGCTACAACTTACTCAATCATGTCTATCGAAGAACGTGGTACGATCTTTGTCAACCCAGGTACTGAGGTTTACGAAGGAATGATCATTGGTGAAAACTCTCGTGAGAACGACTTGACAGTTAACATCACTAAGGCTAAACAAATGACCAATGTCCGTTCAGCTACTAAGGACCAAACAGCTGTTATCAAGACACCTCGTATCTTGACACTTGAAGAGTCTCTTGAGTTCTTGAACGACGATGAGTACATGGAAGTAACGCCTGAGTCTATCCGTTTGCGTAAACAAATCCTTAACAAGGCAGAGCGCGAGAAAGCTAACAAGAAGAAAAAATCAGCTGAATAAGAGCTAGAAAGAGATAAAGATGGTTTATTTAATCATAGGAATCCTCTTATTACTACTCTATGTATTTGCGACACCAGAAAGCATTAAAGGGACAGTCAATATCGTCCTTGTCGTCTTTGCTTTCGTAGCACTTTTGATTTTGCTTATGCTGTCAGTTCTGCAAATCTTTCAGCTACCGACAGAATTCTTCATCGCAGTCGCTATGCTCTTCCTAGCATACTTTAGCTTGCGAGATATTACCCTCATGTCGGTCCATAAAAGTAAAAGAAGATAAAAGAGAGTTTCGGCTCTCTTTTTTTGTAGAAATTTTACAATAGTTTGAATTGCTTTTTAGTCAATATCATCTCTTTTGCTTGGATAATATGAATGGGAAAAACTGGAATAAAATTCTTCAATGATATCTATTTTTTAGGAAATTGTAAAAATCTATTACTAATGATATCTTAGTAAAATATGTTGATAGATTATATAGAAAGTGATATACTTAAGTTATAAGAAATCGTTTTCAAAATAAGAAAGGATTAAATTTATACTCAATGAAAATCAAAGAGCAAACTAGGAAACTAGCCGCAGGTTGCTCAAAGCACTGCTTTGAGGTTGTAGATAAGACTGACGAAGTCAGTTACATATATAATCCAAGGCGACGTTGACGCGGTTTGAAGAGATTTTTGAAGGGTATTATTGTCTTGTTGTTCAGGGTGTGATTGATTAAACTAGGAAAATAATTCTAAGAATTTATAAAAGATAAAATCTTTGTTCTATAGGGTTATTCTCTTATACAAGGAGTCTACTATGAAGAAACTATTCATATTATTATCAACTTTTTTTCTCAGCTTCTTCCTTGCTTGGATTATTGTCTTACGTGCGCCACAATATTTATATGCAAGCTATGATTCCGTCTCCTTACTTCGTGTCAAAAAAGATACTCAAGAGCCGACGCGTGAGGTATTTGAACAGGAATTGGAGAATTTTGCAAACTCAGAACAGAGTTTAATAGCTAGAAGAATTGTAGAGCCGAGTAAGGATGGGACGACTCATTTTACTTATGCAACTTATGGTCAGGGAACTTTACCAAAAGAATTCCAAGAAGCTAGCCAAGAAAGTCGTGAACGTAGTGATCCGCTAAATAGTTATCTCCTTTTATCAGGCTCCTTGACGAAAGAAAAGCTAGCCGATAAATTAGGAGATTTGGGTTATAAAGCAGTTGCTGACCGAAAGAAACCTCCTTATTCTCTTGCTTTTAGAATGTTACTAAATCCACTTATTTTAATTAGTTTAGCAATATTTGGCTTATCTTTCTTTGCTTTAGTGATTATCACTCGGATTAAGGAAATGAGAGCTGCAGGTATAAAACTCTTTTCTGGTCAGACACTCTTATCAATCATAGGGCATTCTTTATC
This sequence comes from Streptococcus mitis, assembly GCA_009496085.1. Taxonomy (GTDB): domain Bacteria; phylum Bacillota; class Bacilli; order Lactobacillales; family Streptococcaceae; genus Streptococcus; species Streptococcus mitis_BY. The sequence continues at coordinate 139,007 of WIJN01000002.1, forward strand.
AACTGATATCAAGTGGCTCCTTCTATCAGCCCTCCTTTCCTTCCTAGGTGGGGGAGTCGTTCTTTTTAGTCAAGGTTTGTTTTATCCTATCTTGTTAGCTACCTATGGTTTTGGGATTAGTTTTTATCTTTTGTTTTTATTGGGGATTTCAATTTTACTAATGCTCCTTTACCTAATGAGTTTGAGTTACAAAGCATTGGTTCCCGTTATCAAGGGCAGATTACCCCTTAAACGCTTGATGGCTTTAACCCTATTGTGTCAGTTAGTTGCTGTCTTTACAGTAGGCTACGCTGTTAAGACAGGTTTGACGTCTTACCAACGATTGAAAGAACTTGAAATTTCAAAACAAGCATGGCAGGATAGAGCAGACTATTACCAGATTTCCTTTGGCTTAGGTGATAGAGTAAAAGATACAGAAAATCAGAATAAGTGGTATGCCTTTGCCAAGGAAGCAATCGAAGAAGAACAAGCCCTTTATGTAAAGGATACTCTGTTCCATTTTGCCAATCCACAAGGAAAAAATGAACAGGGAGAGACACTGGATACCTATAGTCCAGATGCTAATACGCTCTATGTTAGTCCCAGTTATTTGGACAAGGAAAAGGTCGTGGTAGATGCTGAGACCAAACAGAAGTTAGCCCATCTCCAAAAAGGTGAGTTTATCCTCTTGCTCCCAGAACATTTGCGCTCTCGAGAAGCAGAACTTAAGAAAGTTTTTGAAGAAAGATTGAGTTATTATGGAAAATCTGGTGAGGAGGAAAGTGCTCCTTTAGAGTATGAAATGAGAGCGATTGTTAGTTATCTTCCAACTGGAGAAAAGCGGTTTGTTTATAATAACGGTGAGAATCCCGTATCCACTCAGTATTTGACTGATCCGATTTTAGTTGTATTTACTCCAACATCTATAGGTGATAGTATCATTTCCAAATCTATGTGGTCTATCAATGCTGGTAAGAATATCTTTGTCAAAGAATATGAAGATGGGATTAAACTCTTGAAGAAATCTGGAATTTATGAGCAAGTATCCTATCTTAAAGAAGGAAGAAGTGTTTATCTAACTCGTTATAATGAAGTTCAAACTGAAACAGCAACTTTAATCCTAGGAGCTATTGTTGGGATAGCTAGTTCCTTGTTACTCTTTTATTCTGTCAATCTTCTATATTTCGAGCAATTCCGCCGAGATATCTTGATTAAACGAATTTCAGGTTTACGATTTTTTGAAACACATGCTCAGTATATGGTTAGCCAATTTGCCAGTTTTGTATTTGGTGCTAGTTTCTTTATTTTAAGCAGTCGAGACTTGGTGATTGGCTTGCTCACTTTATTAGTCTTTCTAGCTAGTGCAGTTTTGACGCTTTACCGTCAAGCGCAGAAAGAATCTCGTGTTTCTATGACAATTATGAAAGGAAAATAGGATGATTGAACTAAAGAATATATCTAAAAAATTTGGAAGCCGTCAGCTATTTTCAGATACGAATCTTCATTTTGAAGGTGGGAAAATTTATGCCTTAATCGGTACAAGTGGCTGTGGTAAGACAACACTCTTGAATATGATTGGACGATTAGAGCCATATGACAAAGGGCAAATCATCTATGATGGCACTTCTCTTAAGGACATCAAGCCTTCTGTTTTCTTTAGAGATTACTTGGGATACTTATTTCAAGATTTTGGCTTAATTGAAAGTCAAACCGTCAAAGAGAATCTCAATCTGGGTTTAGTTGGTAAAAAGTTGAAAGAAAAAGAGAAAATCTCTTTGATGAAACAAGCTCTAAACCGTGTTAACCTCTCTTATTTAGATTTAAAGCAACCTATCTTTGAATTATCAGGAGGAGAAGCACAACGTGTTGCACTAGCGAAGATAATTTTAAAGGATCCGCCTTTGATTCTCGCAGATGAACCAACCGCTTCCTTAGACCCCAAAAACTCTGAGGAATTACTCTCTATCCTAGAATCTTTAAAAAATCCGAATCGAACCATTATTATTGCAACCCACAATCCTCTCATTTGGGAACAAGTGGACCAAGTCATTCGAGTTACCGATTTATCACATAGATGATATGGTAAGATTCATACTCAATGAAAATCAAAAAGCAAACTAGGAAGCTAGCCGCAGGTTGCTCAAAGCACTGCTTTGAGGTTGTAGATGAAACTGACGAAGTCAGTAACCATATATACGGCAAGGCGAAACTGACGTGGTTTGAAGAGATTTTCGAAGAGTATCAGTTAGAAGAAAGAGTCACAAACACACTTTGTGGCTTTTTTATTTCCATAAAAATGGTAAAATAGTAAGAGTAGAAATGGAGTTCGAGACATGAAAGTAATAGATCAATTTAAAAATAAGAAAGTCCTTGTTTTAGGTTTGGCTAAGTCTGGTGAATCTGCAGCACGTTTGTTGGACAAGCTAGGTGCCATTGTGACAGTAAATGACGGAAAACCTTTCGAGGACAATCCAGCTGCGCAAAGTTTGTTGGAAGAAGGAATCAAGGTTATCACAGGTGGCCATCCTTTGGAACTCTTGGATGAAGAGTTTGCCCTTATGGTGAAAAATCCAGGCATTCCCTACAGCAATCCCATGATTGAAAAGGCTTTGGCCAAGGGAATTCCAGTCTTGACTGAGGTGGAATTGGCTTACTTGATTTCTGAGGCACCGATTGTTGGTATTACTGGTTCGAACGGTAAAACAACCACAACGACCATGATTGGGGAGGTTTTGACTGCTGCTGGCCAACATGGTCTTTTATCAGGAAATATCGGCTATCCAGCTAGTCAAGTGGCCCAAACTGCGTCAGATGAGGACACGCTTGTCATGGAACTTTCTTCTTTCCAACTCATGGGCGTTCAAGAATTCCATCCTGAGATTGCGGTTATTACCAACCTCATGCCAACTCATATCGACTACCACGGTTCTTTTGAGGAATATGTGGCAGCCAAGTGGAATATCCAGAACAAGATGACAGCAGCTGATTTCCTTGTCTTGAACTTTAACCAAGACTTGGCAAAAGAATTGGCAAGAAAAACACAAGCTACAGTTGTACCATTTTCAACACAGGAAAAGGTTGATGGAGCTTATCTGGAAGATGGTCAGCTCTACTTCCGTGGAGAAGTGGTCATGGCAGCTAGCGAAATCGGAGTTCCAGGTAGCCACAATGTAGAAAATGCCCTTGCGACTATTGCTGTAGCCAAGCTTCGTGGTGTTGATAACCAAACCATCAAAGAAACTCTTTCAGCCTTTGGAGGTGTCAAACACCGTCTCCAATTTGTGGATGAAATCAAGGGTGTCAAATTCTATAATGATAGCAAGTCAACCAATATCTTGGCAACTCAAAAAGCCTTGTCAGGATTTGACAACAGCAAGGTCATCTTGATTGCAGGTGGTTTGGACCGTGGCAATGAGTTTGACGAATTGGTTCCAGATATTACTGGACTCAAGAAGATGGTCATCCTTGGTCAGTCTGCAGAACGTGTCAAACGGGCAGCAGACAAGGCTGGTGTGGCATATGTGGATGCGACTGATATTGCAGATGCAACCCGCAAAGCCTATGAACTTGCGACTCAAGGAGACGTGGTTCTTCTCAGTCCTGCTAATGCTAGCTGGGATATGTATGCTAACTTTGAAGTACGTGGCGACCTCTTTATCGACACAGTAGCGGAGTTAAAGGAATAATATGAAAAAAATTGTCTTTACAGGTGGGGGGACGGTTGGACACGTTACCCTCAATCTTTTGTTAATACCCAAGTTCATCGAAGATGGCTGGGAAGTCCACTATATCGGGGACAAATGTGGCATCGAACACCAAGAAATCCTCAAGTCGGGTCTAGATGTTACCTTCCACTCCATTGCGACTGGCAAATTGCGTCGTTATTTCTCTTGGCAAAATATGCTGGACGTCTTTAAAGTTGGCTGGGGAATTGTCCAATCTCTCTTTATCATGTTACGAATTCGTCCACAAGCCCTTTTTTCAAAGGGAGGTTTTGTCTCTGTTCCGCCTGTTATCGCTGCGCGTGTGTCAGGAGTGCCTGTCTTTATTCACGAATCTGACCTATCTATGGGCTTGGCCAATAAAATCGCCTATAAATTTGCGACTAAGATGTATTCAACTTTTGAGCAAGCTTCAAGTTTGTCTAAGGTCGAGCATGTGGGAGCAGTGACAAAGGTTTCAGACCAAAAAACTCCAGAACCCGATGAATTGGTGGATATTCAAACCCACTTTAATCCCCAATTGCCAACTGTATTGTTTGTCGGTGGTTCTGCAGGTGCTCGTGTCTTTAACCAATTGGTGACAGACCATAAGAAAGAACTGACAGAACGCTACAATATTATCAATCTAACAGGAGATTCTAGCCTGAATGAGTTGAGCCAAAATCTCTTTCGTGTTGACTATGTGACCAATCTCTATCAACCCTTGATGGAATTGGCTGATATTGTTGTGACACGAGGTGGTGCCAATACGATTTTTGAGCTCTTGGCCATGGCAAAATTACATGTCATTGTGCCACTTGGTCGGGAAGCTAGTCGTGGAGACCAGATTGAAAATGCAGCTTACTTTGTAAAAAAAGGCTATGCAGAAGAGCTTCAAGAAAGCGATTTGACCTTGGATAGTTTGGAAGAGAAGCTTTCTCACTTACTAAGCCACAAGGAAGATTACCAAGCTAAGATGAAGGCTTCTAAGGAATTGAAATCTCTAGCAGATTTTTATCAATTGTTGAAAAAAGATTTATCATAAGGAAAGTAAATGTCAAAAGATAAGAAAAATGAGGGCAAAGAAATCCTCGAAGAATTGAAAGAGTTATCAGAATGGCAGAAACGAAACCAAGAATATCTAAAAAAGAAGGCTGAAGAAGAGGTGGCCCTAGCTGAGGAGAAGGAAAAGGAAAGACAAGCTCGAATGGGAGAAGAATCTGAGAAGTCAGAGGACAAGGAGAACCAGGAGAGTGAAGTGGATCCAAAAGACCCAGAATCAGCTAAGGAAGAGTCTGAAGAAAAAGTAGCATCCTCAGATGCTGACAAAGAGGAAGAAGAGAAAGAAGAATCAACGTCTAAAGAGGGCGAGGAACAGGATAAAAAGCTTGCTAAAAAGGCTACAAAAGAAAAACCAGCCAAAGCAAAGATTCCTGGCCTCCATATCTTACGAGCCTTAACGATTTTATTTCCAAGTCTGCTTTTATTGATTGTCTCTGCCTACCTACTCAGTCCTTATGCGACCATGAAGGATATTCGTGTTGAGGGAACGGTGCAAACTACGGCTGATGATATCCGACAGGCTTCAGGCATTCAGGATTCGGATTATACGATTAACCTTCTGCTAGACAAGGCAAAATATGAAGAGCAGATTAAGTCTAACTATTGGGTTGAATCAGCTCAGCTTGTCTATCAATTTCCAACCAAGTTTACTATCAAGGTTAAGGAATATGATATTGTTGCCTACTATATTTCTGGTGAAAACCATTATCCTATTCTTTCCAGTGGTCAGCTTGAGACCAGTGCTGTGAGTTTGGTTAGTCTACCAGAAACTTATTTATCTGTTTTCTTTAATGACAGCGAGCAAATCAAGACTTTTGTTTCAGAACTTTCTCAAATTAGTCCAGAACTCAAAGCTGCTATCCAAAAGGTGGAACTAGCCCCAAGCAAGGTGACATCAGATTTAATTCGATTGACCATGAATGATTCGGACGAAGTCTTGGTTCCCCTGTCTGAAATGAGTAAGAAACTGCCTTACTACAGTAAGATTAAGCCTCAATTGTCAGAACCGAGTGTGATTGACATGGAAGCTGGAATCTACAGCTACACTGTGGCGGATAAATTAATTATGGAGGCTGAGGAAAAAGCTAAAAAAGAGGCCGAAGAAGCTGAGAAGAAACAGAAAGAGGAAGAGAAGAAAAGACTGGAGGAACAGCAGAATCAATTGGAAGAAGAGAAGAAAAAGCTGGAGGAAGAAAGCAATCGAAATCAAACGCCCCAGCGTTCACCGCGTCGCTAGGTTTAGCTTTTCTTCTATAGCTCTTTAGTGATCATGGTAAGTGTCTAGAGTTTTGAGAAATGTAGAAAGCATATAAGTATATGTCAATCCTTTCGTGTAAATGCATTTATTTATATGGAATTTTGGAGTTTCTCAAAAATCACGACACATACCGTGACCATGTTTTTACTTGACAAGTGCTAGTAGAAATAATAGAATAGAAAAAAACCTTTAAAGCAGTCCAGAGAGGCAGCTAAGGTTAGACGGTGAAAGGGTGGAGACTACCCATTTTTCGTGGAACCTTGCTGTTGGCAGGTTCCTTTTTTCGTGGCTTCTTGTGGCCAGACTCTCTCACTAGCAAAGGTAAAAGGAGAAACCTATGCGAGAACATCGTCCAGTCATTGCTCTTGATTTTCCAAGCCTTGAGGCGGTCAAGAAATTTTTAGCTCTTTTTCCAGAGGAAGAAAGCCTTTATCTAAAGGTAGGGATGGAGCTCTATTATGCAGCGGGTCCTGAGATTGTATCTTACTTGAAAGGTCTGGGTCACAGTGTCTTTTTGGATCTCAAACTTCATGACATTCCCAATACAGTCAAGTCAGCAATGAAGGTCTTGTCTCAGCTTGGTGTGGATATGACCAATGTTCATGCGGCTGGGGGTGTAGAGATGATGAAGGCTGCGCGTGAAGGCCTTGGAAACCAAGCCAAATTGATCGCTGTCACTCAGCTGACCTCAACGTCGGAAGCTCAGATGAAGGAGTTCCAAAATATCCAAACTAGCCTGCAAGAGTCTGTGATTCATTATGCCAAGAAGACAGCTGAAGCTGGATTAGATGGTGTTGTTTGCTCGGCTCAGGAAGTGCAACTCATCAAGCAGGCTACCAATCCAGATTTTATCTGTCTGACACCGGGCATTCGTCCATCAGGTGTTGCGGTTGGAGATCAAAAACGTGTGATGACGCCAGCTGATGCCTATCAAATCGGCAGTGACTATATCGTAGTGGGACGTCCCATTACCCAAGCTGATGATCCTGTTGCAGCTTATCATGCTATCAAGGATGAATGGACACAGGACTGGAATTAAAGAACTAGATTATAAAAAAGGAGAATACCATGACACTTGCTAAAGATATCGCTAGCCACCTCTTGAAAATCCAAGCCGTTTACCTCAAACCAGAGGAGCCTTTCACTTGGGCATCTGGTATCAAGTCACCGATTTATACTGATAATCGTGTGACACTAGCCTATCCAGAAACTCGTACCCTCATTGAAAATGGCTTTGTGGAAGCTATCAAAGAAGCCTTTCCAGAGGTAGAAGTCATTGCAGGAACTGCAACAGCAGGGATTCCACACGGAGCTATCATTGCTGATAAGATGGACTTGCCATTTGCTTACATTCGTAGCAAACCAAAAGACCACGGAGCTGGTAATCAAATCGAAGGTCGTGTAGCTCAAGGTCAAAAGATGGTAGTGGTTGAAGACCTGATTTCAACAGGTGGTTCTGTTCTTGAGGCCGTGGCAGCAGCCAAGCGAGAAGGAGCAGATGTACTTGGAGTTGTAGCGATTTTCAGCTACCAATTGCCGAAAGCAGATAAGAACTTCTCAGATGCAGGTGTCAAGCTAGTCACACTTTCTAACTACAGTGAACTCATCCACCTAGCCCAAGAAGAAGGTTATATCACACCAGAAGGACTCGCTCTCCTAAAACGCTTTAAAGAAGACCAAGAAAATTGGCAAAACGCCTAAAACATAGAAAATCAGGCAGTCACTAGGATTACCTGATTTTGTTTTTAATACTAAAGTTGAGCGATAACTTCCTCAGTTGTCAAAACTTGGTTGGCAATGTAGCCGTAGTTTGTTAGTGCAGCTTGGTAGGCTTCTTCACCTGGAGCACCGACAGCATCGTTAACAACAATGACATTGTAGCCTAATTCTATGAGTTCACGCATGTGTGAATCCACGCAGAGATTAGCATTCATACCAGCCAAGA
>WIJN01000030.1:0-7603 GCA_009496085.1 Streptococcus mitis
ATATATATATATATATATATATATATTAAATATGTGTTTGCTATGTCTATAAAAAGATTTGTTTTAAACATAAAACGTTATTATATAGTACTATTTTTTTGAATTCTATTGATTTTTAAATCAATTTTTTTTATAATATCAAAGAATAACTTAAAATAGGGTAAATTGTACCCTTGATTTAAGTTTAGAAAAGGAGATAGCATGTTTTTCAGACGTCAAGAGGGTCAATATCGTGAAACTGATCGTGTGACCCGCTATAAGTTAGTGAAATCCGGTAAGCATTGGCTACGGGCTTCCACTTCTTTATTTGGTTTGTTAAAAGTTTTCCGTGGTAGTGTTGACACTACTCAGGTTATGACCGAAGTCGTTGAGAACCAAACAAACAATACAATTACCGGCCTTGATATTATAAGGGGCCTTGCAGCTACAGGAGCTGTATTAGGCGGAGCAGTGGCAACACAAACTACTGTTCATGCTAATGATGCGGTTGCTCTTGAAAAGACATTAGAGTCATCGGATGTTTTAGCTACAAATGATTCAGTCGTTCTTGGATCTGTTTCGAAAGCAAATCCAGAAGAATCGGCAAGCTTATCACACTCAGAAAGCGAGAGTGTGTCTAGTTCAGAATCTACTTCTGCTAGCCAATCAGTGAGCGCTAGCACTTCTGCAAGTGTGTCAGAAAGTACTTCGGCTTCTGTTAGTGCGTCGACAAGTGCTTCAGTTTCAGCAAGTGTGTCAGCAAGCACTTCTGTAAGTTCTAGTCAGTTGATGGTTCATTCAGAGGACAGTTCGGTTGCGACTAGCACTGCTAGTGTTGAAACTGCTGGACAATCCGAATCTGCTTCAGCTGAAAATCAAGTAGTTAGTCAAGGTTTGCCAAACTCTAATTTGTCTACACCTGTCTTGGACTCTGCTAAGTCAGCAACAGGTTTGATAGAGAAAACTTCCGAATTAACAAGTTTGGCAGGAGTGACTGCTGGTGCCTTGTCATCGGTAGAAGTGTCTACAAAGAAAAATGAAGAAGATCGTAAAAAGCTAGCTAAAATTTCAGCTGAAATGGGTGAATATTTAGCTAAGGCGGCAGATCTTCCAGATACAAGTGCAGCCATTATTAAGGTGGAAACTGCCATTACTGAGATTGAGTCAGCTTTAAAGGATCCAACTGCTGATCTTGGTAGCGTTATCAACAAGGCAACTTCAGCTCGTAACTCTATTGCCAATGCAGTTTTGCGTGCCACTTCAGGTCAACGTGATGGCCGTAATGGACAAGCGATAGAGAGAGGGTCTTCTCCTAGAGCATCATTCTTTAGTCGTGGAAGTGACAGAAGTGCAGCAGGTCAGAGCCGTGTGGCATCTAATAAGCCTACAATTACGATGCCAACGGATCTTGCCTTTTATAATGATGATGCAGTCACTGGTTTTGAGATACGATTAAATGATGATAGAGGGATGGATAACATCAAAGCTTCTCCATCTAATAAGAATATTACAGGTGTAAATGCGCCGAACTTTCCCGCTACTAGTAAAAGAGGATGGGGGGATTTGTATATCTATGATCCTCAAGGTAATAAAACGGGAGCTTTGACATCCTATACTATAAAAGTAGAAGGGACGGTTGGACGTAAGGGTACTGCTTGGGAGCCGGAAAAACCGGGAACCTATAAAATTACTTATAAACTTACAGATATTGATAATCTGTTTGATGAAAAGACTGTCAATTTTACCATTAAAGGTTTTAACGAGCGACAAAACCCTGTGAGTGGTGCGACGGTCACAGTTAATGACAAAGAACATCTAAGTCAAACAGAAAAAGACCAAGTCTTGGCTAACTTTAAAACAGCCAATGCAAGCATTCTTTCAAGTACAGACTACAAAAAAGAAACTGAAGAAGGTTCCCTAAGTGTAGCAGATAATGGCGTTGTAACCATTACTTATCGAGATAGGACAACGGATACAGTCGATTCAAATCTGACATATGGTGTGGAGAAAGCGACTGACACATTCTATGCAGTAAGTAATGAATCGCTGTCTAATATAAATCCAAGAAGTCTTGTGCGCCCAGTTGGCGGAGCATCTGACCTCCCTAATGGGACAACATTTGCATGGAAACAAGCTCCTACAATGGAAGTAGGTAATCGAGCTGCAACCTTAACGGTAACACACCCAGACAGAACTACAACAAATTTAACTTATAATTATACTGTTTATCCAAAGATTGAGACCAAAACCAATAATGGTGAAACTGGTAAGTTTTATGCCTTTAAAGCAGTTCCAGGTAGTGATAGAACAGTTGGTGGTAGCTATGCTAATAACATAGGTGGATTTTCAAATCTTTATCTCAATAATGATTCTCTTCCTTCAGGAACAACATTTGCTTATGAGTATCGTCTGAACAATAATCAGTCAGCAACTTTAAGTAAACAAGATGGATCTCCAGCCTTTAGTACTGTCTGGCATACAACTGCTGATTCAGCAACAACACACCGCACAACCTATACCGCTAAAGCAACTTATCCTAAAGGACGTCTTGGTGATGTAACAGCTTCAAATCCTGCTCTCACAAGTTCAGTGACGTTTGATTATACAGTAGTTGATCCAGTAGCTAAGCAAGAGTATACTACAAAAGTTGGGGATACAACTCCGTTAAACGATATTATTGCAAATCCGGGCAATGCACTTAAAAATTCTGATTCTAGTGTGGCGATTCCTACTGGAACAACTTATAATTGGGTATCTACACCAGATGCTTCAGCTCCAGGTATCTATAAGAAAGAAGCTAGCGTTACCTTACCACAAGGTTCAACAACTCAATCAAGGAATAGTACCAATGTTCCTGTGACTATCAAAGTTAGACCGAACCCACCACAAATTTCAGCAGATCAGGTAACGAATACAGGTGGTCTTTCAAATAAAGGAATTACTGTCACAAATGCTCTACCAAATGCGCAGGTTACTTTGACAATTGGTGGAAAAACTCTTACTAAGCAAGCTGATAATGCAGGGAATGTAACCTTCTCTTCTACTGAGGTTGCAGATGGAAATGGCTTGCTTCCAACAGGAAACGTAACAGTTAAACAAAGTAAGGCGTTTACTAATCCTGTAACGAATTCAAATGAAACTTTGGAATCGGATGTAGGGACAGTTGCTATTACACCTGAAACAGAAAAGCCACAAGTTATTGATACGGTAGTCAAAGTAAAGAATGACGATAACACATGGTCAGATGCTCCTAAAACATCGGAAAATGGTACCCCTGTATATACTTTCTATTCTGGAGATTCATTAGCATTTACAGCTAAGTTCAAAGATAATAGTGGTGTTGTCAAAAATACAGAAGTTCGTAATGGAGCACCAGGGACTCCTGAAATTAACAATCTTTTCCATAATGATACATGGGGAACAACTGTTATCAATAAAGTCACAGCTAAGACTACAGCTACTGCTAACCAACCAGCTGTGACAACCGTTACAGGTACTATTAATCCAGACTTGAGCTATGATTCCAGAAATAAAATTACACGCTCTATAACTGCAGATGATTTTTCAAATCTCCGATCAGACGGAACTACCTTTGTTCTTAAACAGGGTGAGTTGAAAGATAGATTGGGTGAAATGAAGATTCCCCCAATAACAGTTCGAGATGTCAGCAATTTAACTGATGCAGACAAAAAAACTATCAAAAGGGCTGTTGAAAATGCATATCCAAAGGATAAACATCGTATCAGCGCATACACTCAACAGAATGATGGAAGTGTATTGATTACCTATAAAGATGGAACGTCCAGAACAGTTACTCCTAAACTAGAACAAAATTATCAAACTAAGTCAGATCGTTTTTACGCTATTGCAGGAGAGAATTCTGCTACATTAGCGGCTCGTGATTTTGTCCGCTCAGCTGATGGTACAGAGTTATCTTCAAATACAAATGTAGTGTGGAAAAACGGAACTCTAGATTTATCAACTCCTGGTGATAAAACAGCTACTTTGACGGTTACGGATTCTAAAGGTGTATCTAAAGATATTTCTTACAAATATACTGTTTATCCGAAAGTTGAGACCAAAACTCACAATGGTGTGACAGGTAAGTTCTATGCCTTTAAGTCAGATCAAGGTAATGATAAAGTTACTGGGGGAGATTGGGCTAATAATATCGGTGGTACTATTGGACAGTATACAAACCTAGATGAACCAGGATTAAAAGATGTAGCAACTTGGTCTTATAAGTATAAAATAAATAATCAAGGTAACGAAATTACGACCCCTGTTGGGAAACAACAATTTGGAGGAATTTGGCATACTACGGGATCAGAAGCTAAAAGTCACAGTACAACCTATACAGTAATTGCTTCTTATCCTAACGGTCGTTTTGGTACAGTATCTTCTAGCAATCCAGCCTTGACAAGTGAGACAAGCTTTGATTATACAGTTGTTGATCCTGTAGCTAAACAGGAGTATGTTACAACTGTGGGAAATAAGGCTCCATTAGCGAATATTATTGCGAATCCAGGAGAGGCGCTTAAAAATTCGAATACAAGTGTATCCTTCCCAACAGGAACTACCTTCAGTTGGGTTCAGACTCCTGATGATGCTATGGTTGCAAATGCAGGAGTTTACACGCGAAAAGTGAAAGTCACTCTACCACAAGGATCATACAATGGAGATGCTAATAGTAGAACGGTAGATGTAACCATTAAGGTTAACCCACAAGCGCCAGCTATCTCAGTTGATTCTACTAATGAAACGGGTGGTTTGCCAAATCGTTCGATTGTTGTGACTAATGTCACACCTGGAGCTCTTGTAACCTTGACTTTAGCAGGTCACACATTTACAAAAACTGTCAAAGACAATGAAACGAGCGTTACTTTTGAACCTACTGAGTTGCAAAAAGCTTACGACGGCAACAATGGACTTCTTCCAACGGGGGATGTGACTGCTAAATCTACAGTTGCTGGTCTCAATTCAGAGGTAACGACTAGTACAATTACTCCTGAACGTGTGAAACCAACAATTACTTACACAGTCAAAGTAAATGGTCAAGAGCCTAAGAGAGATGGCAATGGTCGTTACTTGTTCTATGCTGGGGACAATATCCAGATTACTTATACGGGTAAAGATAATAGTGGTAAATTAGTCACACTGAAGGTCTCTGGTAATAGAAAAGACTTGACGGACTTCTTCGAAAACAGACCTGAGTGGGGAACTGGTCCTATCACAAATATTATCAATACCTTGACCAATGATGACCAGACTACCTTTACTATTAATGCGGTTGCTAATAAAGATCTTACGTGGAGATCAGGAAACACTTGGGGTCGTTGGCTCAATGCTACAGATCCGAGTGGTAACTCTGTTGACGTAGGAGAAATTCGGATTCAACAAGATCAGTTGCAAAACTTGTTTAAGAAGCCTACGATTGATGTGACCGAAGTTAAGGATAAAAATCATTTATCGGAATCTGATAAGGAAAAAGTTCGCGAAGAAATCAGAAAAGCTCATGATAAAGTGACTCCGAACGGTCGTGATCGAATTTCTAGCATTGATGTAAGTGACAGCGGTGTTGCAACAGTTTATTATAAAGATAATGCTAAAGTAGCATCGGGTAGCCAGCCATATCCACCAACTGTCTATAGCCAAGATGAAACTGTTTCAGACAAGAAATATCGTTCTGAGTCAGCTTCAACCAGTGCATCAGTGTCAGCGTCAACAAGCGCATCAGTAAGTGCAATGACTAGCGCAAGTACGTCAGCAAGTACATCTGCATCAACCAGTGCAAGTACGTCAGCAAGTACATCGGCATCAACAAGCGCAAGTACATCTGCATCAACCAGTGCAAGTACGTCAGCAAGTACATCAGCATCAACAAGTGCAAGCACATCAGCAAGTACGTCAGCATCAACAAGCGCAAGCACGTCAGCAAGTACATCGGCATCAACAAGCGCAAGCACGTCAGCAAGTACATCCGCATCAACAAGCGCAAGCACGTCAGCAAGTACGTCGGCTTCAACAAGTGCAAGCACATCAGCAAGTACGTCAGCATCAACAAGCGCAAGCACATCAGCAAGTACGTCAGCATCAACAAGCGCAAGCACATCAGCAAGTACATCAGCATCAACAAGCGCAAGCACGTCAGCAAGTACGTCAGCATCAACAAGCGCAAGTACATCAGCAAGTACGTCAGCATCAACAAGCGCAAGCACATCAGCAAGTACATCAGCATCAACAAGTGCAAGTACGTCAGCATCAACAAGTGCAAGTACGTCAGCAAGTACATCTGCATCAACAAGTGCATCAGAGTCAGCAAGTACATCGGCTTCTGAATCAGCATCAACAAGTGCATCAGAATCAGCAAGCACAAGCGCTTCTGAGTCAGCATCAACAAGTGCGTCAGAGTCAGCAAGTACATCAGCATCTGAATCAGCATCAACAAGTGCATCAACATCGGCTTCTGAATCAGCATCAACAAGTGCATCAGAGTCAGCAAGCACATCGGCTTCTGAATCAGCGTCAACAAGTGCATCTGAATCGGCATCAACAAGCGCATCTGAGTCAGCATCAACAAGTGCATCAGAGTCAGCAAGTACATCGGCTTCTGAATCGGCATCAACAAGTGCATCAGAGTCAGCAAGCACAAGCGCATCTGAATCGGCATCAACAAGTGCATCAGAGTCAGCAAGCACATCGGCTTCTGAATCAGCATCAACAAGTGCGTCAGAGTCAGCAAGTACATCGGCATCTGAGTCAGCGTCAACAAGTGCGTCAGAATCAGCAAGCACAAGCGCATCAGAATCAGCAAGCACATCGGCATCTGAGTCAGCATCAACAAGCGCATCTGAGTCAGCAAGCACAAGCGCATCTGAATCAGCAAGCACAAGCGCATCAGAATCAGCAAGCACATCGGCATCTGAGTCAGCAAGCACATCAGCATCTGAATCAGCATCAACAAGTGCATCTGAGTCAGCGTCAACAAGTGCATCAGAGTCAGCAAGCACATCAGCATCTGAGTCAGCAAGCACAAGCGCATCTGAATCAGCATCAACAAGTGCATCAGAGTCAGCAAGCACATCGGCTTCTGAATCAGCGTCAACAAGCGCTTCTGAATCAGCATCGACAAGTGCGTCAGAGTCAGCAAGCACATCAGCTTCTGAATCAGCATCAACAAGTGCATCAGAGTCAGCAAGCACATCAGCTTCTGAATCAGCATCAACAAGTGCATCAGAGTCAGCAAGCACATCGGCTTCTGAATCAGCATCAACAAGTGCATCAGAGTCAGCAAGCACATCGGCATCTGAATCAGCATCAACAAGTGCATCAGAGTCAGCAAGTACATCAGCTTCTGAATCAGCATCAACAAGTGCGTCAGAGTCAGCAAGTACAAGCGCTTCTGAATCAGCATCAACAAGTGCATCAGAGTCAGCAAGCACATCGGCTTCTGAATCAGCGTCAACAAGCGCTTCTGAATCAGCATCGACAAGTGCGTCAGAGTCAGCAAGTACATCGGCTTCTGAATCAGCATCAACAAGTGCATCAGAGTCAGCAAGTACATCGGCTTCTGAATCAGCATCAACAAGTGCATCAGAGTCAGCAAGTACATCGGCTTCTGAAT
>WIJN01000031.1:0-6430 GCA_009496085.1 Streptococcus mitis
CCATAGGATTCTTTCTAATGATGGTTTGGTTGCTTTTCATTATAGATCTTATGGGACTTTTTTTCTACAACAAAATAGGCTCCATAATATCTATAGGGGATTTACCCACTACAAATATTATAGAGCCTGTTTTTTGAAGTTGTCAAAGTTTTGAAAATCAAAGGTATTGCATTGGATAAGATTATTATTCTCTCCTAATTTTACGTTGGAATAAGGTAATTGAAGGGAGTAGATGCTTTCTTTAGAAAGATTCTAAAAAAAGCCTGAAAGCGAGGATTAGCTAGATCTAGATTCTTCTCAATGAGTACGCAAAACCTTACTCTAAAAGTAAAAATGTAGAATATTATAGTGGTGCTTTAATTCTTATTAGCAACTCAAGAGTGTCTCTATAATCTCTTTAGTAGTTCAGCACATACGAAAAGTCGGCGATACAATAGTTTACTGCTATGCTGTTAGTAGGGGTTGATGACCATGTACTAATAAATCTTTGATTAAATTGCTTCATGGTTTGGCATGATTTACAATTCGCCTTAAGTATTGAAGTAGAACAGTCTGATGGACTGTTTTAGCCGGAATTTAGGAATATAATAACAAATGGTAAAAAAGATTAAGAATGATTTTGGCGTTTAGGATTTAGTATGAGAAAAAGTTTTCAATATCAAGCAGTTGTGATAGAATGTAATTGTTCCATAGGATTCTTTCTAATGATGGTTTGGTCGCTTTTCACTATAGATTTTATGGGACTTTTTTCTACATCAAAATAGGCTCCATAATATCTATAAGGGATTTACCCACTATAAATATTATAGAGCCTTTTTGATTAGAATGGCAATTTCCCAGCGAAAGCACCCAGTTTTTTCTTGGTGGTTTCATCAATTTGTTCAAGAGCAGAGTTGATGGCTTGAACAGTCATATCTGAAAGAGTTTCAAGGTCTTCCGGGTCAATGACAGCTGGATTGAAGTCAATACTGACAACTTTCTTATCTCCAGTTAAGGTAGCTTGAACAAGGTCTTGAGCAGATTTGCCAACAAATTGCATAGCAGCAAGCTCAGCTTGACTTTGTTCCATTTGTTTTTGAAGTTTTTGTGCTTGACGCATCATATTTTGCATGTTCATCATGGTGATTTACAGTTTCCTTTTATCTTATTTTCTTTCCTATTTTATCAATTTTAGGTTTAAAAGTCTATTGTTAGTATGAATCTACTAACATTAAATTGTCTGAAAATTTATTGAAAAATGAGTGAAAACATGTTATAATGAAACGTAAAATTAATTCAGGTTTCCTGAACTAATAGGAGTAAACAATGAAAAAACTAGGTTTTGTCCTTTTATCCTCAGCTTTGCTATTGACAGCTTGTGCTGTTAGGTTTGAAAAATCAGCAGATACAACCGATTCGTCTAAGGTGACAGCCTTGTCTGAAGATAAGCAAAAAATGCTTGATAAGGCCACAGCTGACTATAAGACTTTTGTGCAAGAGCAAATTGATAAACTTTTGACAGATACGGAAGGCTTTGTCAAACTTTTGAAAGAAGGTAAGTTAGAAGAAGCCAAGAAGGTCTATCCATTGATTCGTATGTCTTATGAGCGTTCAGAACCAATTGCCGAAAGTTTTGGTGAGTCAGATGTCAAGATTGACTTCCGTTTGGCAGACTACATGGACGAAAACAAGACAGAAGAAGGTTGGTCAGGTTTCCACCGTATTGAGCGTATCCTTTGGGAAGACAATACAACTAAAGGAACTGAAAGCTACGGCGATCAGTTGGTAAATGATATCAAGGAATTGAAAGCTAAGATTGCAACTGTTGATGTGGACTACAAGGTTATGCTGACTGGGGCAGTCGACTTACTTAACGAAGTTGCAACAAGCAAGATTACAGGTGAAGAGGAAATTTATTCTCATACAGACTTGTATGACTTCCGTGCCAATATTGAGGGAGCTGAGAAGATTTTCCAACTCTTTAAACCTTTACTGGAAAAATCAGACGCTAATCTAGTTAAAGAATTGGAAGCAGATTTCAAGTCTGTCAATGATTTGTTGGACAAACACATGATCGACAAGGAACACTACAAGCTCTATACTGATTTGACAAAAGAAGATACCAAAGAATTGTCAGAAGCTGTGACAAAACTTGGTGAGCCTCTATCACAAATGGGTAAATTTCTTAGTGGAGAATAAGAGTCATGACTGAAAAAGACGAAAAGTTTTTTGAAAAGAAAATGGACCGTCGAGAATTTCTAAAAAAAGCAGGGATTGGAGGGGCTGGTTTAGCGCTAGGACTCTCTGGTGCTTCTGCTTTTTTCGCACCTAAGCTAGGAAGTCAGGAAAAAATCTCGTACGGAAATGAAAAAATTGCTTTTTATGGCAAGCATCAAGCTGGGATTAGTACACCCATGCAAAAGAATCTTTATTTTGTGGTCTTGGATTTGCATACGACGGATAAGGATAAGATTATTCAGTTGTTCAAGGATTGGACGGATTATAGTGCCAAGTTAGTCGAGGGGAAATTGGTCAAAAAAGATGGACAGAATGCTCTCTTGCCTCCGAGTGATACTGGTGAAACAGTCGGGCTTAACCCTCATCGTTTGACGCTGACTTTTGGTGTGTCTGCGAGTTTCTTGAAAAAGATGAACTTGGAAAACAAGCGTCCTCAAGTGTTCAGGGATTTACCGCCTTTTCCTAAAGAGCAATTGCGTGAAAAATATACTGGTGGAGATATTGTGATTCAGGCTTGTGCAGATGATGAGCAGGTTGCCTTTCATGCTATTCGCAATCTTATCCGTAAGGGCAGAAATGCGGTGACCCTTCGTTGGAGTCAGTCTGGATTTGCAGCTATCGGGGATAGAATGGAGACTCCGCGTAACCTCTTTGGTTTTAAAGATGGGACAGCAAATCCAACCAAGGAGCAAGACTTTGATCGTGTTATCTGGGCTGATAGTAAGGACTGGATGGAAAATGGATCTTACATGGCGGTTCGTCGGATTCAGATGTTTTTAGAGACCTGGGATCGCACCAGTCTTGAAGAACAAGAAAATACCTTTGGTCGTTACAAGGAAAGTGGTGCCCCCTTTGGTAAGAAAAATGAGTTTGATGAAGTGGATTTGAGTCTCTTACCTGATGATTCGCATGTTCGTTTGGCTAAAGAAGTGGAGAAACCACTTTTACGTCGTTCTTACTCTTACTCAGATGGGATTGATGAAAAAACTGGCCAGTTTGATACGGGCTTGCTCTTCATTTCTTTCCAGAAGGATCCTGATAACTTTGTCAAGGTTCAAACCAATCTAGGTGCAACAGATAAGATGAATGAATACATCACTCATATCGGTAGTGGACTCTTTGCTTGCTTTGGTGGTGTGGAGAAAGGAGGCTACATTGGTCAGAAATTATTGGAAGGCTAAAAGCTGGTTACTAGTTTTAGCTTTGTTATTTTTAATTCTTTCCCCAGTAGGTGCTCAAGAAAGCTTGAGTTCTTACTTTGTAAAAATCACAGATGCTTCTAAAGCGGTCAAAAATGGCAATCAGTCTGAAGCACAGAAACTTGTTACAGAGATGGCAACAGACTTCGAAGGAGTAGAAAATAAGGATTCTGAGGCTGGTAAGGTTGTTAAGGAAAAGTTAGCTCAATCAGGCGAGATTACTGAAGACAAACTAACCGAAATATCTGCAGCCCTATTAGCCTTTGAAACAGAACAAAATCCTGTTGACTTAAATGCGGAAAAGGAGAAATTGGTAAACCGTCTAAGTCCTCGTTTTAAAGCCTTGGAACAAGCCATTGCCTCCAAAGATTTGGAAAAGGTTCGAGAAGCTTTTAAGAAAATGAATTCCACTTGGGCTATCAATGAGAGTGTGGTTCGTGACAATAGTACGGCCCATTATGGACGTGTTGAAACAGCTATCTCATTTCTGCGTAGTAGCATGGAAACCGAGCCTACAGATTTTAACTCGATTCAGACTTCTTTTGAGGATCTAAAAAAGGCTATTGATGATTTTGTAAGTGGAAAAGAAGTCGCAGCAACGTCTTCTGATTTGAGTCTTAAAGACGGTATTGTCCTTTTAAAGAAGGCTTTGGAACAATTCCAAGCTGGTGATCAAGCATTAGGAGCCGCTAGTATGAAGGAATTCATCACTATCTGGCCAACAATTGAAGGTTCTGTTAGCACGACCAATCCTTCCCTCTATACTCGAGTGGAAAGTGAAAGCCCTGTGATTATGGTCAAGGGAAGTGAAAAGGGATACCAAGAAAAATTAGAAAAACTGATTGCAGATTTATCACAAATTGATACCAGTGCACCTTACAATGCCTTTGATGCTATGCTCATTCTCCTGAGAGAAGGTGTAGAGGCCCTTTTAATCGTTATGGCTTTGGTAACGACCTTGAAAGCAGCCAAAATGCGAAAAGGGCTCAAGTGGGTTTATGGTGGTGCTATCACAGGAATCATGGCCAGTCTCCTTATTGCCTTTATCCTGAAAATTGCCTTTCCAGCAGTAACATCAGGCTCCAATCGTGAAATCATCGAAGGAGCAGTGGGGATTTTTGCAGTCGCTATGATGATTTTGATTGGAATCTGGCTTCACAGCAAATCCTCGGTCAAAAAATGGAATACTTTTATGGAGTCACAAATGGAAACAGTGACTAAGACAGGCTCCTTTATTTCCATGTTTGCCCTCAGTTTTCTAGCTGTTTTCCGTGAGGGAGCAGAAACCATTCTCTTTTATGTTGGAATTTTACCAAGAATTTCCAGTTTTGAATTTGTCTTGGGAATTTCACTTGCCTTGCTAGTTCTGGTAATTATTGCCGTTGTGATGAACAAGGCCAGTCAATTCTTCCTGCCACATAAGGTTTTCTTTATCCTGACTTGGATGATTTATGCCTTAGCCTTTAAGATGCTGGGGGTTAGTATCCATGCTCTTCAGTTGACCAATATGGCACCAAATCACTTGCTGACAGGATTTCCAACAATAGACCTGCTTGGAATTTATCCAAGTTGGGAAGGTTTGGCTAGCCAGCTAGTCTTTGTTATTATTGTCTTGATTGTCACTTTCAGACAGGGTGAAAAATAGATGGATAGAAAAGAATTGACAATCGTGGAACATCTGGTAGAATTTAGAAAGAGATTATTGGCAGTAGTCATTGGTTTCTTTTTGGTATTCTGTGTTTCTCTGCTTTTTGCAGACCAGATTTACCAGTATGTGACCCAATCTTTTCAGCAAAAGTTGATTGTTTTAGGGCCAAATGATATTTTATGGATTTACATACGCTTAGCTAGTCTGATGGCCTTTACTATCACCCTACCTTACACGGTGTATCATATTTGGTCTTTCATTAAACCTGGTTTAATGAAGGAAGAAGCTAGAGCTATTTTTGCTTATATTCTAGCTAGTTTCCTTTGTTTTCTAGTTGGACTGGCTTTTGGTTTTTACTTTATAACACCAGCCTTACTTCAGGTTTTATTAGGGCTAGGAGAAGGACTATTTGAAACACAGTTAACAGCTCAAAATTATCTGTCCTTTGTTTTTCAAACAACATTGCCCTTGGCTCTGATTTTTGAATTGCCAGTTATCATTGCCTTTTTGACGTCGATTGGGCTCATTGGACCAGAATTATTGATTGCTTATCGCCGATATGCTTATTTTATCTTATTGGTACTTGCAGTCATCTTGACACCAGCCGACTTTGTTAGTGATTTGGCAATGACTGCCCCCTTGATTTTACTCTATGAATTAAGTATTGCCATCAGCAAACACATTATGAAACGCAAGCAGAAAGGAGCGAGAAATGGGAATCTTACGTGATATCGGAGCACCAGGATTGATTATTATCGTTTTAGGAGCTCTCTTAATCTTCGGACCAAAACGATTGCCTGAACTAGGCGAATCAATTGGTAAAATGCTATCCGAATTTAAAAAAGCAGTCAAAGGAACAGAAAATCAAGATAAAGAAGAGTAAATCTGGTCTAATTAAAAAACTTTGTACTCTAGAAAGCATCGTGTGGCTAGCTAGAGTGCAAAGTTTTTTTGAGCTTGGAAAATTTGGAATTAAAAACTGATTTTAAAAATTCATGATTAAGCCTTTTATGGGTGGTCATAATTGATGTTTACAAAATTTTTAAGAAAAATCAGGACAATAGTGATATATTTAAGAAGCTAATTCATAGATTATCTGATATGTCCGTCCAAAATCTTGAAAAAATTGATTGACTGTTAGATATCATTTTCACTCCATATAAAGAATCAAAACAACTAAAAACAGAAGTAGTGTTTAGATAGGAAACTTTTTTTAGATGTTAGAGACCCTGATTTTATGATAAAATAAGTAGAAGATTTATATTTGTAGTTAATCTTATGTCCTTGTAAAATTTTTGTATTTTTAAATATTTTTTTAAGAAATAATATTTAAAATACAGAGATAAACTATAGCCAAATAAAGAGT
>WIJN01000032.1:0-5186 GCA_009496085.1 Streptococcus mitis
TAATCATGTACACCTCCTACGCAGACGGAAATCATTTTGACGAAGAAGAACAATTGTATGAGTTAGCAGATGAATATTTAAGTGACTTTTACGATAAAAACGGCATAGAGCAATTATACGATATTGACGATGCTGAGTATTAGAAGAGGTAAATATAATTAAGACAAAAAATAAACGGGGTACAAGGCACCCCGTTTTTCACTATTTTTTCATCAAAATTTTATAATTTTTTTATTATTGGTACAAATAAGATTGCGCTATAACGTCAATCCTATTGTGTCCTAAGTTCTTTGTTACCATTCGCATGGCGCTTTTGTCAAATACTTCTCCAGCACGGTCTTTACGCATGACGTAGCGGTCTACCCGTGGAATATCTTTTTCTTTCCTTGCGTAGTGCATATACAAGCGCATTGCGTATGTACCACGGTATCTATGATTGTCGTAATTTGAATGTAGTTTAGGGAAGAGCCTTCCCTTTTTTGACTGAATAAACCTTATAATGTCTTTTGTTTCTTCCTCTGAAGCACCCATGATTTCTACCGTACGAGCTTTACCACCTTTTGTACCTTTTGTGACGGAAAGAAAGGCTTTACCGTCCTTAAAGAAAAGATCATCAGCAGTTATTTTCGTCATCTCTGACCTGCGGAGCCCTGTAGCGCTTGTAAATCGCGCCAGACGACGTTCCGTGGCTTCTGAGATGTGCTTATCACTTGCTACAGGAAATCTACTACGTTTGTACCCTGCACGTTCTCGTGGCGGTGTTTTTAGAAGTGTACTAGACGAAATTCCGAAAACTTTTGCCATTGCCGACTTAATCGTGGATAAAGTGCTGGGAGACTCCCCTTTGTCCATACGGAATTGCAGGAACTCATCAGCATACTTGCGAGCGTCTTTGATAGTGACGGCTTCTGGGTGTTCTTGACCCAGCCAGTCCATAAAGTACCCAAATTGCTTTTTGTACGTTTTATAGGTTTGCTCAGAGTATATCTTATTCTTGGTATCGTCAATCGTCTTATCGTATGAACGTTTAGACGATTTTCCAGCTTCAAACATCTCTAGGAGACGTGTTCCAGCCGTGTGACGATACGTTTTCTTACGGGCTCTTTCTTTCTTTTTAGCCCAACGACCTTGTTTTGATTTGTTATCTTCGTTATCCATATTGACCCCTTTTTGTGTTTAGTAAAAAGAACTCTACCCCCGTGAACCAATCGTGTTCAAGCCTCCGAAGAGGGGGAGGTTCAAAAGACCTCATAGGCAACTTTTAATGAAGCGTGTCTATGCCATGACACTAAAAGTCCATGTTTTTGTCTTAACCTTGACATTCACTTTTTAGGCGTACCTAGGACAGTGAAATCCCGCGATTGATTTAATTGGAGCAAATCGGTGTATGAATAACTAGAATAACACTATCTAAACACTATCGTTTAATTCCTTTCTTTTTACCTCTATTTTTTTTATTTAGTGTATCTTGAAAGTGCTATTTATTAGTTTACTTTTTTTCTTCTATTTTTCTTTTTTATGTTCTTTTTATTTTTGATTTTTCTATTTTTTCTTCTAGAAAAAGCCTTGTTTAGCAAGACTTTTCTTTTTATATTTTTCTCTTACTATTCGTACTCCACATCAATCAATTTTCTCTAATACTATTATGCCATTTTTTTCAAAAAATAAAAATCAGCAAAACAATTTTTAGAAAATGATTGTGTAGAGTTTGTTTTTCCTCTTTCTTAGTTCTTGCTCCAACCACTCAATTATATCCACTATATATTATGCCAGAAAATAGAAAAAATAAAAAATCTACTACTAAGCGAGTTTCCCACAGCCAAAATTTTGAAGAGAAAAGAGAGAAAAAGAGAAAGTTTTGAGAGCCAAAATCCTAAAAATTTCATCTTAAAATCTGATGAAATCTTACTCAAAGACAAAAATTTGCGATATAGTAAATTTTTGAGATAACGCACGAAAGTGCTAGTTAACTGTTTACCCATGCACAATTCCTGCGGAATTTAACATAGGGTAAACAGTTAACGCTTGCCGAAAACCCTTTGGTCGGGTTTCCAGCTGTCGCTTTTTCGCTCTTCGATAAGAGCGACTGACGAACGCTATCGCTATTTTCGTCAGTAAAAAAAGAAGAAATAATTGATAAAAACTGTTGAAATTTCAAGGTTATTTGATATAATGTAATTAGTCAAAAGCCTTGTTCGTCAAGGATACGATATTGAATTATAAGCCTTATTCGTTAAGGATATCATGGGGACGTATCTTTTAGGTACGTCTCAATTTTTTTATAGAGGTGAAAAATGGATATTGGTGGTGTATATCTAGTTAACTTCCCTAAAAAAGGCGGAAATGAGTTTCATGGTAAACATTATGCTGTTGTTATTAGTAAAGTATCAAATGATGATGGTACTCTATTAGTTGCGCCAATAACTGGGAAGAAAAAAGGTAAAAAATATCGTGGTGGAATCACGATTGATAACCATAAGTATCAAACTGAGTCAAGCTATGATAATGCGTTTATTTATGTTCGTAAGATCCAAGAAATAGATAAACGTAAAATCAGAAATCAACGTAAGAAACAAGTTGATGAGAACGGGAATATTCTATTAGATTCATCAGGAAATGAGTTGTTCAAAAAAGAATATACCAAAATTTATCAGCTTGATGAAAATGATTTTGAACTATTGAGAGATAAATGTAAAGATGTTATAAAATTTAATTGGTAGTAGAAAAGGAGCGGTTTATTTTAACCGCTCCTTTTTCGCACTATTATTATATTATACCATAAAATTTTATTAAAAAACAGACTTGTTTTTTTTGTTGAAAAGTAGTAAATTGAGGGTGAAAAAATAAAAAATATTTTAATTTAAGGAGGTCGTCTTATGAAAGCGAACGTTAAGAAGATAATTGTTGTCTCTAGTGTCGCATTATTACTATCGGGTAATGTTGCCCCTGTTTTTGCGTTGACTAATCAGAGTCATGAACCTGATGTAGGATACATGAAATTGGCTGCGACTGATGAAATGGCTGGCGAAGTTACATTTTCTAATGCTGATGTTCTTAAGGCGGCCGAAGATTTGTATAACCAAGGTTTGTTCACTAAAGAACAGTATAACATTGTTTTTTCCGCATTTACTGAAAGGTTTGGAATTAAAGGAGAAAATAAAGTAGTTCATTTAGGGGATGGCTTGATGGATGTATATATCAATAATGTCACTTGGAGTATACTGATAGGATTAGGAGGTGCAGGTGCAGGTGCTTTATTAGGAGCAATTCCGGGACTGAGTGCCGGTTGGGCAGCAATGATAGGTACAGTCGCAGGAGCAGGAGGAAGTGCGTATTTGGGTGCTGAGCGGGGAGTAATTGTTAGAATGAAACAAGTATATGAACCACCTACTGAATATTCAGGGTCAAAGAGTTACCCTAGAGTTATAGATGTTAGAGAACAATGATGTCTTTTTTTGAAAGCGCATTCTACTACTTTGTGGTTAAAATATTTCCCGCGATATCTGTTGTTTTAGGGGTTGCGATTATGCAATTTTTAAAAAGAAAAAAAAGTAAAAAACTCTCTCCCAAAAAAACTGTAGATTATTAGTTAAAGGTTTAGATAAAAATAAAAGGCTGGTATTAAATATCAGCTTTTTATATCGGGTACAGTTTCGACTGATTCCAACCCAGAGGGTATTAATTTTAAATCTAATAAATAAATTGATTTATAAATGGGGGAGAGGAGAGCGAACGAAGTGAGTCTCTCTTTTTATTATATATTTAATTAATGTTTAATATATATTTAGCCCCTCCACGAGCCTTAGAGCGCCAAGGAGTTTCAGCTTTTATGGGTGTAGAAATGTGCATTTATGGGTGTAGAAATGTGCATTTATGGGTGTAGAAATGTGCATTTATAGGTGTAGAAATGTGCATTTATAAAGAACAAATATATCTTTACATATAAAAAGAAAAATGGTACAATTAAGAATAGATAGGAGGGTTCTTAATGAGCAACGAAGTAGTGAAGTATCATAACGATTTGAATACAGTAGTCATGAGAACATGGACATCTGAAGAGATGAACTTCTTTTTTGCGATACTGACAAAAGCTAAAGAACAAGGATTGAAAAAACTTGTATTCGATACAGATGAACTAAAGCAACTTGCAAGTTCATCTCGAAAATATCGTTGGGAAGAAACTGTAGTATCAGCAGTAAAAAAGATAGGTCAATTAACCTATTTTGAACAATCTGAAAAAAAATTTAGAGTTATGACTTTGTTTGAATTATTAGAGGTAGACTTAGAAAAAAGGATAGTTGAGGTTAAAGTATCGTCTAATTTTGATTACATTCTAAACAAACTAGAAACTCAATTTACACGATATGAACTTGAAGAATTTACTAGTATTAGGTCAACCTATGCCAAAACTATGTATCGATTGTTGAAACAATGGAGGACAGTAGGAAAAAAAGAATTTGCTATAGATGACCTAAAAAGGATACTCGACATGCCCTCTAGCTATAAGTCTAGTGAAATTGATAGAGCAGTGATCAAACCTATTAAAGAGCAACTTTCTCCATATTTTGTAGGTCTAAAAGTTAAAAAAATCAAGTCAAACAAGCGTGGGAACCCTGTTTTGGGGTACGAGTTCACTTGGCAAAAAGAAGTCACAGAAGCCTATGACCCTAATAAGTACGACAAGCCTAAAGCTATAGCTAAAAAAACATCTAAAAAGGCTGCTAAGAAAAGCAACGTTCCGAAGTGGAGCAATCCCGATTATGTGAATGAAACCACGGAAGAGCAAAAAGCAGAACTTGAACGCAAAAAACAAGAACTTCTAGAGAGACTAGATAAATCTAAATCTAGCGAGCCTGATGTAGTACCAGGGCAAACTGATATATATGACTTCCTAGGCGAAGAAGAAAACGAGGTATAGAGATGGAACATAAACAAATTGCTGAAGAAAT
This sequence comes from Streptococcus mitis, assembly GCA_009496085.1. Lineage (GTDB taxonomy): Bacteria > Bacillota > Bacilli > Lactobacillales > Streptococcaceae > Streptococcus > Streptococcus mitis_BY. Next base: position 4,950 of record WIJN01000032.1, read on the forward strand.
TCATTTTTCGTTAAAAGAACTATTTGAAATATGCGAAGAGGTTATCTATAAAGAGAGCAAATATAGAGAGAATGAATCTAGCAGAGGGGTATTGAGATTAGCAAAAGCCCTAATCATGTACACCTCCTACGCAGACGGAAATCATTTTGACGAAGAAGAACAATTGTATGAGTTAGCAGATGAATATTTAAGTGACTTTTACGATAAAAACGGCATAGAGCAATTATACGATATTGA